>DASXFZ010000029.1 GCA_036489315.1 Candidatus Cybelea sp. | reverse complement strand
GCTCCAGTTGTTCTCGCTCGTCGCGCGTAAGATTGAGGTCTCGCTTGGGTCGGCCACGAACGGTTTGCCTGGATTTCCTCACTTATCCAGTATACCAAAAGTCTCGTGTTATTGCAACGAACTTATAACTCACAACACTAGATGGCCTTACCTGCTTCGTATGTGAGAGCTCGGCCGTTCGAATCAGCTCCTCCAGCTGGAAACGTTCGACCTTCCAAGTCGGTCTGAGATCAGCGCCTCAGGACGTACACGCTGCCGTCTAGCGCGCGCCGTTACCAAGTTTCCGATTTGGTAACGATTTTGTAACGGATTAGGCATCGCGAGGCCCCTCGCAAGTCACGGTAGTCGTGACTCCGAGTGCTTAGCCGTGCTTGAGGTGGTGCATCGAGACGACCGCAGGTGATTTAGAAACCGGCGTACGCGTAAATAAGTCCCACCGGCTCGACTCGCGCTTATCGCGCTACCTCGACTGGACCCTCGCGGCCGAGTGTAATCGTATTTCCATCGCTCAACCAAAGGCGTACACCGCCGTCCTCGATGGACTTGACGTCGACAACGACTTGAAATCCGGCGAGGCGCCGGACGAGCATGCCACGCGAGATCTCACTAACGTGCGCGAACGTTGTGCCGTAAACCGAAATCATCCGGTCCTCCTGCGGCCCGACAGATGGGCTGCCGCCCGCCGGCGGAAACGCGCGCGCCGGGACCCGCGCTCAAGGCCGAAGCGAAGCGGAGCCGCGTTAGCGGTCGCCTTGAGCGCGGGATGCGCTAGCGCGGTAGCCTGAACTGGCGGCAAGCGGAATGGAGGGCTGCGGGTTCGACCTTCGCACGGCGGGGCCATACACGGCGTCTTGCGTCAAACCACCTAGTTGACGGAGTCGCAGCCGCGTAGGATAATCGTGGTACGCGACAACGCGCGATTTACGCCCGCATAATAATGCGTGCAAAAAGCCCGAGCACAGCTCGGTTTTTTTATTTGGTAACGTCCCAAAGCGATGCTCGCATCGGACTCGTCAAGATCACTCAGCAGGACGAACGTTTATGAAGTCGACTCGATACGGCAAGCGTACCGTGACGATCACTCAGGCCGCCCAAATTCTCGGCATCGGCCGTAACCAAGCTTACGAAGCAGCGCACGCTGGAACCCTTCCGACCATCGCCTTTGGCGAGCGGAAAGGTGACGGCCGGCCAACGCGCTACCTCGTCCCGGTCGCCGCGCTTGAAAGGCTGCTTTCAATGCAAGACGAACTCCAGCGCACCGCTCCACCGAGAGCGGCGAAAGGAGAGATACCTTGAAAAAAGGGAGCGTAAAGCTCTTGCCATCGGGAAAGTGGATGCTCATCTACGACGAGCCCCGTGTACTCGATGGCAAGCGCAAACAGCACTACGAAACGATGTCGGTAAAGAGCGAGGCGCAAGCACGCCGGCTTCTCGGAAAGCGCCTCGACGCGATCGAGGCCGGCGAGTTTGAGGCATCCTCAAAGATGACCTTTGGGGACCTGCTCGACCGTTATTTCGATGCGCGCAAAGGCCGCTTGCAGGAGACGACGCTCGCACTCTATCGGCGCACGATCAATCAGCACGTGCGCCCGAAGATCGGCAACGTTCGTCTTGATAAGCTAACCCGGGAGCACGTCGAGCGCATTCTGGATGATGCGCGCGATTGCTCAACGCGAAAGAGCAAGGGGCAACCGCTGTGTGGTCGGACGAAGCGGAACGTTCTCATTCGAGTGCGATCTGTGCTCGCATGGGGTTCCAAGAACTACGAAGGCGTTCGGAACGTCGCGCGAAATGTCGAGCCGCCGCTCATGGAAGACCGGGAGGACGTCGCGTTCGACGGCGAGCGCGTGCGGAGGCTTCTCAAGGCCGCTAAGGGTAGCGAAATCGAAGCCGCCGTGATCGCGGCGATCGGGACAGGGCTGCGGCGAGGCGAACTGTGCGCGCTTCGTTGGTGCGACATCGACCTCGATAAAGCCGTGCTCCGCGTGCGCCAGTCCGCTGCTCTACTCGACGGTAGGATCATCACGAAGGCTCCCAAGACGAAAGGGTCGCGCCGTGACGTATCTATGCCGGACTTCGTTGTGAAGGCGGTCCGACAGCATCGCGAGCAACAGGAAGAGCGGCACCGACTCCTCGGCATTGGTAACGAGGGTACAGAAGGGGTCGTGTTCGACCGGTACGACGGCTTGCGCTGGAACCCGAACGAGCTCTCGCGTCAGTTCTCGCGTTTGGTCCGGCGCAAGAAGTTGCCCGCAACGCGGTTCCACGATCTACGCCACGGATATGCGTCACTGGCATTCGCCGCCGGCGTCCCCCTGAAGACCGCGAGCGAGCTGCTCGGGCATTCGGGGATTAACATAACGGCAAACGTCTATACGCATATCATGGACGAGCAACGAAGGGCAGCCGCGAAGCTGCTCAACCACCACCTCAATAAGGCCGTCGGGAGCGCCTAGCCCGGCGATTCTGTGTAGTAAACGGTGTAGTGAAAACACCGTCGCCCCGCAAACCCGCGTAAAATAAGGCGGGATCGACCAAGTGGCGGGAGCGTGTAGGAATCGAACCTACCAGTCGCCTTGCGACGACCTCAGCGATTTTGAAGACCGTGCGAACCACCAGGTCCGTACGCTCCCCCGACCTTAAAAGTGTGGTTGTTTTGTCTACGCTTGTGACTCCTGGGGCTAGTTTGACCTTCGAGCGCAGATAATTTATCGAACGTGCCGCCGCGGACCGAACAATCGCTGTAGCCGAGAGGGCTAGACAAGTTTGCGCGCCGATGCAATCGCCCTAAATCGCGTACGTTTTCGCCCGAGTCGCGCCTGCAAGGCGCCGAGCCCCGATCGAGGGGTAGGTCCTCGGAGCAGTTTAAACTCGCCCAATCCCACAGCTCGCACTAGCCCCTCGATCGCCTGAGAGTTTGGCGCCCACCAGTTCGACGCATCGCTATTGAGTTCGTTTCCCGGAAAGAATTCGAAAAAAGCGGCGGGCGGAGCTCCCGGTATCTCCATGGCCTCGGTTTCGATCCCGAGAAACCCGCCCGGCGCCATGAATTCCTTCACCCGCCTCATGGCTGCGAGCGGATCTTCCATGTGATAAAGAATCCCGAGAAATAATACGACGTCGAACTGTCCCAGTCGGGCCGGATCGACCGTCATGAAGTCCCCGACGATCGGTTCGACTTTGCTCCCAAAGAATCGGTGGGCCGCATCGAAAGGACGCTTTCCGGGCAGCTCACTCGGCCGCCAGTAATCTGAGTCGCGCGGCGACGGAACGGAACTGCCGCTGTCGCGCGCCGCTCTCCAATCACGCATGTACGCCGCCATGTCCGTACACCAAACGTACTCATCGAGCGCAACGACGCGGGTGGCGCCAAGACCCTCCGCGGCAAACGAAAAAAAGCCATCGTATGCACCGATATCTAAGACGGACTTTCCGCGCAAATCGGGCAAATCGAGCACGCGCAGCGTTTCAAGCCAAACTTCGATCGGCGCGCGCCCTGGCGTGACCACGCCCGGCGCCAACTCGATGGAGTGATACCATTCTGGATTCGCCCGAATAAGCTCGTGGGCGTCTTCTATCCGAGTAGACCGCTCCCCATTACTCACCGGAGGGCCTTCCCCTCGCTAGGCTAGGCTTTCCTTTCGTCTTTTGACCGAGGCCATGCCGAACTGTCGGACTGCTAAGCGGCGGTTCAGCACCCAATCGAGCTCTGCCCCGCTTGGGAAATGTGCGAATGATTTCGGACACCGCGCTGCAAATAAGGAAACATGAAGACCGTATTTTTATCCTCTCTCGCCGCAGCAGTGCTCGTATTGGCGGGTTGTTCCAGCGTAACGCCGGCGCCGAGTGCGCTTCCATTTACCGGGACGGCGCCGGCCGGCAGCAGCGTGCAGCGTGCACCCTCGGGTGCCCTCACCGAGCTTTTCAATCTCAGTTACTCCAACGGAACGATTACCGTCTTTTCGATCGCAAAAGGAAAGGCAAAAGTAACCAAGCAGTTCGCTCCCGGCGGTGGAACGCCGCAAGGAATTGCGGCCGACGCGCACGGCCGCATCTACACGACCTTGACTGAATCGAACTCGAAACCGTGCGCCGCGTGCGTGCAGATCTTTACCGATACCGGCACGCTCGTGCGCCAACTCGACGCACCGACCTTGCAGGGTGGATCGGGTCCGCCGGCGCTGACCGATATCTCCGTCGACGCGCACGACAACGTCTACGTCAGCGACTACGGCCAACAGGCGGTGTACTTCTTTCCTCGCGGAAAGATGACCAAGCACGGCCCGACGGTCGTGGTGCAGAACTCGCAGAACGCCGCCTCGGTTCTCTCAACGCCCAACGGAAAGAACGTCATCGTTTCGGGCGGCTGCGGCTTCGCGAGCGTGCGTCCCTTCACGCGCGCCGGCGGCAAGTACACCGAAGGCAGCTGCTTCGGCATCGGCACGATCGCCCTGATCGGCGGAGCCGCGGATAACGAAGAGGACGTCCTTACGCCCGTCGACGGTGGGCCCGGGCTCGTCTCGATTTCGTCGCCCTCGGGAGGATCGTCGTTCCGCGTGCCCGACCCGATTGGCTCGATCAGCGGCATCGCGCTCAACGCCGACGCATCGATCGCCTACGTGGCCGATGCCCATAAAGAATGCGTCTATGCCTTTGCGCGGCCGGCCAAGGGGTGGCTCTCGAGCGTCGCGCCTAAACTCGTAGCGACGTACAAGGGTTTCAAGAAGCTCGATATCATCGCAGTCCCTCAGTAGCCGGCGTAACGACAGCGAGCCTTAAGTGAGGACAAGAGTACTGTGGGAGATGGCTGCGATGATGGGTTCTCGGAGCAACGCGCTAGGCATCTACACGGCCGTTGCGTTGCTCGCCGGCTGCGGCGGCTCGCAACTCGAGCCAGCCCAGGTCCAGTCGAACGCGCCTCAGACAGCAACGAGTCTGGGGCGCGTCGCTCCCGCTTCTGGAGCGCGTACCGTTCTCGGGTGGTCGTGGATAGCGCCTGAGGCCAAGCAGAGCGACCTCGCCTACGTTTCGGGGGGTTATCATGCGGGGATTTTGGCTTTCACGTACCCGCGCGGGAAGTATGTCGGCTCCATCGCAACAGGCGCAGACGCACAGGGTTTGTGTGCGGCGAAGAACGGCAACTGGTGGGTCGTTGCGGCGGACGCAGACGAAGTCTTGGAGTACGCCCACGGAGGCACGATGCCGCTCAAAACGCTGAACGTCTCCGCTGGTGAACCTGCGGGCTGCGCGGTTGACCCGACCACCGGCAATCTCGCGGTTACGATCCTGGGTACTGGCAGCGTCGTGGTCTTTACGCGTGGCTCGGGTTCGGGAACGACCACCTCCGATGGTTTGGCCTCGACCTACTTCGACGGCTATGACGACAAGGGCAATCTTTTCGCCGACGGCCTCTCAGGCGACAGCTCGCCCGGCCTTGTCGAGCTTCCCAAAGGAGGCAGCACATTTGTGCCCATAAAACTGAGTCGCGCCCTTTTATTTCCCGGCGGAGTTCAGTGGCACGAGCGTTATCTGGCAGTCGGCGACCAGGAAGCCTCCGCAATCTACCATTTCGCCATACACGGAGGCAACGCGAAAGAAATCGGCGTTACGCGGCTTGGCGGCGGCTCAGATATCATTGCGTTTTGGATTCAAAAACGGGACGTCGTCGCGGCCGATGCAGGCAATGAAACCGCAGCGATCTGGAAATATCCCTCAGGCGGGGCCCCGATCAGGTTTCTCTCCGGCCCGTACGGTCTCTCCGCCGGCATAACGGTCAGTGTAGCGAAGTAGCGCGCCGTCCGCGCTGCAAAACAATCAACAGGAGGTAGCTCTGATGGTTATGCTTCCCCGGAGCCGAAGATTAGCCATTTATACGGCCGTCGCGCTGCTGGCGGGCTGCGGCGGCGGTTCGCAACTCGGGCCAAACCAGAGGCAGCCCAACGCGGCTCAGACTACGATGAGTCTGGCGCACCGCGTTCGTGCTCCTGAGGCCCGTCCCAGCCCGGGACGATCGTGGATAGCGCCGGACGCGAAGAAGAGCGACCTCGTCTACGTTTCAAACTTTTATAGCAGCAGCATCTTGGTGTTCACGTACCCGGGAGGTAAGTATGTAGGTCTCATCTCTGGAGGATTTGCCGATCCGCAGGGTTTGTGCGCGGCAAAGAGCGGCAACTGGTGGGTCGTAGCATCGGGCTCGGATGAAGTCTTGGAGTTCGCCCATGGAGGCACGACGCCGCTAAAAACGCTGAACGTCTCGGGCGGTGAACCTGCCGGCTGCGCGGTCGACTCCACAAGCGGCAACCTCGCGGTGACGATTCTCGGTGGGAGCGGCGTCGTGGTTTTTATTGGCGGCTCGGGTTCGGGAACGACCACCTCGGATGGTCTGACTGAGACGTACTTCACCGCTTATGACGACAAGGGCGATCTTTTCGCCGACGGCTTTGCGGGCAGTACGCCCAGTCTCGTCGAGCTGCGCAAAGGCCGCAGCAAATTTGTTTCCATCACGCTCAGCCCGAGTATTGGATTTCCTGGGCCGCTTCAGTGGTACGCGAACTACCTGGCGCTCGGAGATCAGGAAACTTCCGGCATCGACCATTTCGCGATACACGGACGCAAGGCCAAAGAGATTGGCGTCACCCAGCTCAGCGGAGGAGATATCGATGCGTTTTGGATACAGAAACCTGACGTCGCTGCAGCCGACGCAGGCAATGACAATGCAGCGATCCGGAAATATCCCTCAGGCGGGTCCCCGATCAAGGTTCTCAAGGGGCCGTTCGATCTCCCGATCGGCATAACGGTGAGTGTGACGAAGTAAGGCCGTCTGCGCTGCGAAAGGCGTCGACAGTTCGACGCAAGCCGTCCGTGCACGAGATTCTCGGCTCCCAATCCAATAGTTCGCGCGCGAGCCCGATGTCGGGGCGGCGGCGTGCCGGGTCGTCCTCGCGAGCCGGCTGCCTTTCAATCGAGAGCGGCACGCCCGCGAGTTCGCTGGCAAGTGTTGCCAGCTCGGCCATCGTGTGTTCTTCGGGGTTCCCAAGATTCACGACGCGTCCGCGGGTCTTCTCGCTCGCGGCGCAGCGGACGATACCTTCGACGAGATCGTCGACGTAGCAAAAGGAACGGGTCTGACTGCCGTCGCCGTAGATCGTCAGGGGCTCCCCCCGCAACGCCTGCACGATAAAGTTCGAAACGACGCGCCCGTCGTTGGGCCGCATGCGCGGTCCGTAGGTATTGAAGATCCGGATGATTCGCGCATTTACGTCCGCGGAGCGCACGAACGCCATCGTCAGTGCTTCGCCGAAGCGCTTCGATTCGTCGTAGCACGAACGCGGCCCGACCGGGTTCACGTTTCCCCAGTAGTCTTCGCGCTGCGGGTGGACGAGCGGATCGCCGTAGCTCTCCGACGTCGAGGCGTAGAGAAACCGGCCGCCCCAGCGGCGAACCGCCTGCAGGCAGTGCAGCGTTCCCAAACTGTTCGCCGCCATCGTCTCGACCGGAAACTCGAAGTAGTCGATCGGACTCGCCGGCGAGGCGAAGTGAAGAATCAGTTCGGGCGCCGCACCAGATGCCTCCACCGCGGCCGCCAAATCGTCGTTCTCCATCGCGATGTCTCGCCGGAGCAGCGTAAAGCGATCCGATTCGCGCGCCCGGTCCAAGTTGCGCTCGTTTCCGGTTAAGAGATTATCGACGCCGACGACGCGCCAATCGGCGGCGAGGTAGCGATCGACGAGGTATGAGCCGATGAAGCCGGCCGCACCGGCAATGAGAACGCTGCGCATGTCGCGGCTTAGGTTTGCGCTATTCGAGAATCTTCCCGGTTGCAAATAGAACTCGCGACGGCGTGCAGAGATCCGGCTTATCACCCTGCCAAACCACCCCGGAAAGCGCGTTGGTTAACGTGTGGTTAATCTGCGCATCGTACGTGAACGTGCCCCGGTCTACCAGCGTATAGTTGGTTCCGTGATAGCTCACGAAGAAGTAGACTTCGGTTGCGGGGGTTTGGTGCGTGTTGTAATAGACCACGTTAACGCCGGTCGTTTGCGTGTGATTCGCATTCTCTACCACGACGCAGCGCTGAACCTTGATGCCGAAGGCGGAGACCGTTTTTGCCGAAGCGCCGCACGGTAATAGCAGCACCGCAATGGTTAGCCCGGTAATTGCGAGGCGTCGCATTTTTTGCTCTCTCCTTTTGGGTTTTGCTTGCTCTGTATCGCTCGGCGGGCACTTGCTCGCCGAGGCCGCGTGGTCTTTCGCGCTTCGGTCAGGCTGGGCCGCGGCCCTAGCAAGCGTGCGCGGCGTAGCCGGCGCGAATCCGGTAGAGCACGTGGCGTCGCAGCGGGTGGCCCGGTTCCAGCCGTGGGTGGTCGAAGTCGTCGCGCGGATCGTGCGTCATGCCCAGGCGCTGCATCACGCGAGCCGAGCGAAGATTCGGCGCCGCGGTGAACGCCACGACTTCCCTCCAGTGCAGCGACTCGAAGGCAAAGTCGAGCGCGCCGCGCGCACCCTCGGTCGCGTAGCCGTGCCCCAAGCTCTCCGCCCCAAACCGCCAGCCGACCTCGTACGCGGGCGTAAACGGCGCTTCGAATGGAACTTCTTGCAGACAGATCACTCCGACGAAAGACGGACCGCTGCGGGCTTGCACGACCCACCAGCCGTAGCCGCGCGCTTCCAGCCGCTCGCGCATCTCGGATGCCTGCGAAAGAGAGCGAGCTCGGCTGTACACCCTTCCGAAGAACTCGCTCACGCGCGGATCGGCGTTCATCGCGATCCACGGCTCGAGGTCCTCGTCGCGCCACCCGCGCAGGAGCAGGCGTGCCGTCTCGATGGTTGCCATCGACGACCAGTTCGCGCTAGTCTTGGCCGTGACCATTTTATGAAGACACGCTCCGATATCCGCAACGTCGCCATCATCGCGCACGTCGATCACGGCAAGACGACCCTCGTCGACGCCATGCTCAAGCAGAGCGGGGTCTTTCGGGAAGGGCAGCTGGTCGCGACGCGGGTCATGGACTCCAATCCCCTCGAACGCGAGCGTGGGATCACGATCCTGTCGAAAAATACGTCGATTCGCCATGGGGACGTGAAATTCAACATCGTCGACACGCCCGGCCACTCCGACTTTGGCGGCGAGGTCGAGCGGGTGCTGCAGATGGTTCAAGGGGTGCTCCTGCTCGTGGATGCGGCCGAGGGAGTAATGCCGCAGACGCGCTTCGTGTTAAGGAAGGCGCTCGAGCTGGATCTGCGCGCGATCGTCGTGGTCAACAAGATCGATCGAAGGGACGCCCGCCCGCAAGAGGTAGTCAACCAGACCTTCGACCTCTTCGTCGAGCTGGGCGCCAACGACGAGCAAGCCGACTTTCCCGTGATGTTCACCAACGCGAAGGCGGGCATTGCCAAAGCCTCGCTCGAGGACGAAAGCGACTCGCTCGAGCCGCTTTTTGCCGCCATCACGGCAAACGTGCCGGAGGCTCCGGCAGAGGAAGGCCCGCTGCAGCTGCTCATATCGGCGATCGATCACAACCGCTACGTCGGCCGCGTCGGGATCGGCCGGATATTTCGCGGCTCCGCTCGGCGAAACGACCCGATCGTCAAGCTCACGCGCGACGGCACCACCAGCAGCGGGTTGCGGCTGACCAGCCTTTTAACGTTTGCCGGGCTCGAGCGAGTCGACGTCGAGCAAGCCGATGCCGGCGATATCGTCTGCGTCTCGGGCATCGAGGATCTCAATATCGGCGATACGCTCGCCGATGCCGCCATGCCGGAGAATATTCGCGCCGTCTCCGTCGACGAGCCCACGGTCTCGATCTTCTTCAGCGTCAACAACTCGCCGTTTGCGGGGCGGGAAGGGAAGTACATTACCTCCCGGCAGATCCGCGAACGCCTAATGCGCGAACTCGAATCGAACGTCGCCTTGCGTGTTGAAGAGACCGGCTCTCCAGACACCTTTGAAGTGCGCGGACGCGGCGAGCTGCACCTAGCGATCCTCATCGAAACGATGCGCCGCGAAGGCTACGAACTGGGCGTCTCCAAGCCGCAGGTGATCGTCACGGAGCGCGATGGCGAGCGCTGGGAACCCGTTGAGTACGTCGTCGTCGACGTTCCCGAGGAGTACTCGGGGGCCGTGATCGAAGCGCTGGGCCGCCGCAAGGCGGCGATGTCGAACATGCTCACCCTGGGCGACGAGCGGCGCCTCGAATATACGATGCCGACCCGAGCCATCTTCGGCCTGCGCGGCGAACTCTTAACGCTAACGCGCGGCACCGCCGTGCTTTCCCACACGTATTACGATCATCAGCCTTGGCAAGGCGAGCTCCCCGAGCGCAACGTCGGTGCCCTGGTCGCAAGTGAGACCGGGCGCACCACTGGCTATGCGCTTATGGGCGTCGAGCAGCGCGGCCGTTTTTTCGTCGGGCCCGGGATCGACGTGTACGAAGGCATGGTCGTCGGACGCAGTAACGACGATAAGGACATCGCGATCAACGTCGCGCGCGAAAAGAAGCTCACGAACATGCGCGCCGCGGGTTCCGACGAAAATGTGAAGCTGGCGCCGCCCGACGAACTTTCACTGGAGCGCGCGATCGAATTCATCGCCGACGACGAGCTGGTCGAGGTCACGCCCCAATCGATTCGTCTTCGCAAGCGGCTGCTCGACGAGACGGATCGGCTGCGCCAGCGCCGCAGGGAGAAGGTGTGAGAGCTACGTCCGTTCCGAGAAGACTCGGCTAAAATACTCCAGGGTCGCGGTATCGGCTGAAAGCCACGAAGCGTACCGCAGAAAGCCGTGAATCTCGTTGGGGATGACGATCTCCTCGAAGGGAACGTGCGCCGCGCGCAGGCGCGCTACCAGATCGACCATCTGATGGAACTCGACGTTGCGATCGTCGTCGCCCTGGATCAGCAGCACCGGCGACTTCCAGGTCGCGATCGCCGAATCGGGTGACGATTCCCACGCGAGCTTCATGATCGCTCGCGTGTCGTACTGCTGGTAGCGTTTGAGCTGGGTGAAAGCCCACAGCGAATTGTCGACGTCGAGCGACCAGTCGTGTACGCCGTGAAAGTCGACGCCCGCCTTGAAGATGTCGGAGTTGCGCGCGAGCGCGAGCGCGGTGAGATAACCGCCATACGACCCGCCCCAGATGCCAATTCGTTTTGAATCGACGCGCGGATCGCTTTGCAGAAAACGAGCGCCGGCGACCACATCTTGGTACTCGGAAGCACCGGTCGGCCCCCACCGCGCCGGAAAGTCGAAGTCGTGGCCGTAACCGATGCCCAGCCGGTAGTTCACGGAGAGCACGGCGAAGCCGCGGCTCGCCAGCGTCTGGTTGACGGCGTACGCATTCGAGTAGTAATCCATGTAGTGCCAGTTGAGCAGCATCTGACGCGGCGGTCCGCCGTGCACGAAGACGATCGCTGGATGACGCCCGCCGCCCGATGGCACGAACAGCTGGCCGTGCACGAGCACTCCGTCCGACGCGTGAAACGTCACGTCTTGCGGCGTCACCAGCTGCGATGACGGAAAGTCGGCGGGCAGCGACGAGAGCGCTCGCTGCGCTCCACTCGAGAGCAGCGTCACCAGCGGCGGTTGCTGCGCGGTCGTGCGATTGAACGCAACCGCTCCGCTCGCAAGTGCCACCGGACCAAACTCGCTGCTCCGACCGCGTGTGAGCTGCGCGTTCATCCCGCTTTCATCGACGCGGAACAGATGGCGGCGGTCCACGTCGCCCGGCGCGGCACCAGCGTTGGCCGCGTAAACGACCGACGCTCCTCCCGGCGCAACGCTCACATCTTCAACGATAAACGCGCCGGGGGTCAGCAGCCGCGCGTTTCCGATCGCGGTGCTCGTACCGCGCTGCGCGCTCACGGTGTAGAGGTGCAGCCAGTTTCGTTCTTCGCTTTTGAAGAGCAGGCGATCTCCGCTCATCCACTCCAACAACGGGCCGCCCGCGCTCTGCGGCAGCGAGGCGCGCGGCGTGCCGGTGCTCGCCCAAACGCGCGAGGCGGTACCGGCGTTGGGATCGCCGACCCAGATCTGCCACGGAATGGGATTCCAGTCGAACGGATTCTGAGGCGCGCCGCCGTCGCCGGCGATTCGGACGAACGCGATTTGGTGCCCGTCGGGCGACCATCGCGGCATGAAATCTTGCGAGGTCGACGGCGCGATGAATTCAACCGGCGTCGAGTCGTTGCGATAGATGCCGATGAAGCTGTGATCCGTGCGCGTCGAAACGAAGGCAAGCGAGGAGCCGTCGGGCGACCAGCGCAAGTCCGAATCCTGGCCGCGATCGAAAAAGAAGCGCTTTGCTGCGGCGCTGCCGTCGATTGGCGCGATCATCACCGCACCGTCCTGCGTGTAGGCGACGCGGCTGCCGTCGGGCGAGATCGCCGGTGCGTCGCCGGCACCGAGCAGTTTCGGAGCGCCGCCGCCGGTCGCGACCGAGTAGACCTCCATCGACGGCTGCTGCGGCATCGCCGCCGGCCCCGGTTGGAGCGGCAGCGGCCAGTTTGCGTCGTGATCGCCGCCTCGCACGTAGACGACGTGCGCCCCATCACCGGAAATCGTAAGATCGCTCAGCTCCTGTCCGTCGTCGCCGGCCGATGCAAAGAGTTGCCGGGGCACGAACTCCGGCCCTCGCGCGAACCATACCGTTCGAATGCCCCGAGTATCGAGTGAGTATGCGATCGCATCTCCGCGAACGTCACTAATCGGAGCGGAGGGAAACGGGTATCCGAGAATCTGCGTGAGGGTGAAGGCGGCAATCAACATAACGCCTTCTTACGCCGTCGCCGGAACGCGCTCCCCGATCGAGAACGTCAGCTCGCCGCGAATGTCGTCGAACCCGACGTCCACCGTATCGCCGTCCTCGATCTCGCCCGAGAGAATCTTGCGCCCAAGGGGCGTCTCCAGCTCCTTCTGGATCGTCCGTTTGAGCGGCCGCGCGCCGTAGTGCGGGTCGTAGCCAACCTTGACGACGTGCCGCTTCGCTTCGTCGGAAAGGTGGAGCGTGATGCGCCGTTCGGCCAAACGCTTGCGCAGACGAGCCAGCTGCAGATCGACGATCGTCAGCAACTCGTCCTCGGTGAGCGCGTGAAAGACGATGATCTCGTCGACGCGGTTGAGAAATTCGGGCCGGAAGTGCTGGCGCAGTTCGTCGAGCACCGTCGCGCGCATGATCGCGTACTCGGCACCGTCCAAGGATCCGCGATAGTCGAGGATCCGGTGGCTTCCAACGTTCGAGGTCATGATCACGATCGTGTTTTTGAAGTCGACCGTATGGCCTTGACCGTCGGTCAGCCGTCCGTCGTCGAGTATCTGCAGAAACACGTTGAAGACGTCGGGGTGCGCTTTCTCGATCTCGTCGAAAAGAATCACCGAGTACGGCCGGCGCCGCACCGCCTCGGTGAGCTGACCGCCCTCCTCGAAGCCGATATAGCCGGGAGGCGCGCCGAGCAATCGCGCGACCGTGTGCTTTTCTTGGTATTCCGACATATCGATGCGGATCAACGCTCGCTCGTCGTCGAAGAGATACTCGGCAAGCGCTCGAGCCAGCTCCGTCTTCCCGACGCCGGTCGGGCCGAGGAAGATGAAGGATCCGATCG
This sequence comes from Candidatus Cybelea sp., assembly GCA_036489315.1. Taxonomy (NCBI): domain Bacteria; kingdom Bacillati; phylum Vulcanimicrobiota; class Vulcanimicrobiia; order Vulcanimicrobiales; family Vulcanimicrobiaceae; genus Candidatus Cybelea; species Candidatus Cybelea sp. The sequence continues at coordinate 127,169 of DASXFZ010000029.1, read as the reverse complement.
GACGGTTCGGATCGGCGAGGCCGCTGCGCGAACGCAGCACCGCCTCCGCCACGGCGTCGACGGCCTCGTTCTGACCGACGACGCGATGGTGCAGTTCGTCCTCGAGATGCAGCAGTTTCTCTTTTTCGCCTTCGACCAGCTTCGTCACGGGAATCCCCGTCCAGCGTGAGATTACGCCGGCGATGTCGTCCTCGTCGACCTCTTCCTTTGAAAGCCGCGCGCCGTCGCCGGCGGCCAGGCGCTCCTCCTCGGAGCTGAGCTCTTTCTGCAGCTGCGGGAGCGTGCCGTAGCGCAGTTCGGCGACGCGGTTGAGATCGTAGCTGCGCTCGGCCTGCTCGATTTGGACCTTCGTATTCTCGATCTGCTCGCGAAGCTGCCGCAGTTTGATCGCGGCATTCTTTTCGGCATCCCAGCGAATGCGCAGCTTTGTCTGATCTTCGCGCAGCGTCGCCAGCTCTTTCTCCAACTGTTCCAGCCGGCGCCGGCTCGCGCCGTCGTCCTCCTTGCGCAGCGCCTCGCGCTCGATCTCGAGCTGCATAACGCGTCGAGAGACCTCGTCGAGCTCCTGCGGCATCGAATCGATCTCGGTTCGCAGCTTCGCCGCCGCTTCGTCGACGAGGTCGATCGCCTTGTCCGGTAAGAAACGGTCGGTGATGTAGCGATTGCTCATCGTCGCGGCCGCGACCAGCGCGGCGTCTTTAATGCGGACGCCGTGGTGAGCCTCGTACTTCTCTTTGAGACCGCGCAAGATGGAAATCGTATCCTCGACGCTCGGCTGCTCGATCATTATCGGCTGGAACCGCCGTTCGAGCGCCGCATCCTTTTCAATGTACTTGCGGTACTCGTCGAGCGTCGTCGCGCCGATCATGTGGAGCTCGCCGCGCGCAAGCATCGGTTTGAGCAGGTTACCCGCGTCCATCGCCCCCTCGGCCTTACCCGCACCGACCACGGTGTGGAGCTCGTCGACGAAGAGAACGATCTGGCCTTCGGAGGCCGCAACGTCCTTGAGCACGGCTTTGAGACGCTCTTCGAACTCGCCGCGGTACTTCGCGCCAGCGATCAGCGCGCCCATATCGAGCGAGACGATGCGCTTGTTCTTGAGGCCTTCGGGAACGTCGCCGCGGACGATGCGTTGCGCGAGGCCCTCGACGATCGCGGTTTTGCCCACCCCGGGATCGCCGATGAGCACCGGATTGTTCTTCGTTCGGCGCGAGAGCACTTGAACGATGCGGCGAATCTCTTCGTCGCGCCCGATCACCGGGTCGAGTTTGCCGCGCTCCGCTTCGAGCGTAAGGTCGCGACCATATCGCTCCAGCGATTTGTACGTTCCCTCGGGATCTTTGGTCGTCACGCGCTGATTGCCGCGCACCTCGCGAAGCGCTTGCAGGAGCTTATCTTTGGTCAGCCCCGCGTTGCGCAGAAGGCGGCCGAGCTCGCCGGAAGACTGTGCCATCGCCAGCAGCACGTGCTCGACGGACGTATAGTCGTCGGAGAGCCCTTTCGCTTCGTTCTCGGCAGCGCTCATGATGCGGGCCAGCTCCGGCGAGAGCGTCACCTGCGCCGAATCGGCGCTCGCACCGCTCAGCCGCGGCAGCCGGGCGATGGCATCGTCGACCGCGCGCGCCAGCGCCTTCGGATCGGCACCGGCCTTGGCGAGGATGTCCGGAGCGATGCCGCGGTCCTGTTCCAACAGCGCCGCGAGCATGTGCTCCGGCGTCGTCTGCGTGTTGTGCTCGTGCAGCGCACGAGAGTAGGCCTCGTTGAGCGCGTCGCCGACGCGCTCGGTCATCTTATCGACGTTCATCTCCCACCTGTTGACAGCGCAGCCTGGTAATCAGATTCAATCGGAGCGAGCCGGTCCGAGTATCGGCTCGCCTGGAGCACTTCGGCCCGGGTCGCCGGGGCAAACGAGCTCTCGACACGCGATATGAGGTCGAGCACGTCCTCACGCAACTGCGCCGGCCCCGTAAGGTCTTCGATGTTGCGCGGATCGTAGCTCAGGCGCTCCCGAACGGCCCGCAGCCGCTGGGCCTGCGCCGGCGTCGCCCCGCGCAGACGCTCGTCGATGCCGTTGAGCATCGTATCGATCGTGCTCAGTTCGCCAAAGAGCCTTGCGAGCGTGTTATACCGTATCTCGAGCGCCGGCACGTTCGGAGTGCTGGGATCCGCCCGGACGACGAGCGGAACAGAGTTCGTGACGCCGTCGACCGTCAACGCGACGGTGAAGGTTTGCGGCACGACTTCGGGTCCGGCGTCAGGCCCGCGGTTCTGCTTGTACGTGCCGCGCCACTGAACCGGGCCGTCTTCGGTGAGATCCCACGAAGCCCGGTTCATTCCGGCGTCTTTCGGCACGTCGTCGTCTTTCAAATGCCGCACCGCGCGCCCGCGCGAATCGAGGATCGCGATCGACGCCCGCTTCGCGCCGCTCGGAAGAAAGTAGGTTACGATCGCGCCTCCGTCGCCGCCGTCGCCGATGTACTCGTTGTAGGGGAGCAATGGATCGGTAAACGTATTGACCGGCGGCCAGTTCCACATTTGGATCGCGTCGCGCGGCGCAAAGAGCGTGACGCGCCCTGCGTTTGCGCCGCTCCACCGCTGGATCGGCGTCAGGTCGTCGAGGATCCAGACGCCGCGGCCATGCGCTCCAACCACGAGATCGTTAGCCTGCGTTTCGATCTCGAGATCGTAAATCGCCGTCGCCGGCATATTCAAACGGAGCGGCTGCCAGTGCGATCCTCCGTTCAACGTTACCCAGACGCCGCGATTGGTGCCGGCATAGAGCACGTTGCCGTCGCGCGGATCTTGGCGAATGGTGCGCACGTACCGATCGCGCGGCAAATCTCCGGCAATCGAACGCCACGTGCTTCCGTAGTCGTTGGTCTGCAGCACGTACGGGCGTTCGTCTCCGTTGAGATGGCGCTCGACGGCGATGAATGCCGTTCCGGCTGCAAAGCGCCCCGGATCGATGCAGGTGATGCGGCCCCACGGGGGGACGAGCGAGACCGGGGGTGAGACATTCTGCCACGAGGTTTTCCCCGGCGCGCCGGCATTGCGCGTAATCTGCACGAGCCCGTCGTCGGTTGTAACCCAGATCAGCGCGGGATCGAGCTTCGTGGTTGCAATGTAAAGAATCGTATCGTAGAACTCGGCCCCCGACTGATCGTACGAAACGGGACCGCCCGATGGTCCCTGTTTGCTGCGATCGTTGCGCGTGAGATCCGGACTGAGAACGCTCCACGTCTCCCCGCGGTCCGCGCTTTCGAAGAGAACGTTACCGCCGACCAGCGCGTTGCCGTCGTCGGTAAACGCGATCGGCGTGTCCCAGTTGAAGCGGTAGTCGAGCGCGCTCGCCGGTTTGACTCCGTTGGACTCGGCATCCGGGGAGACGTCGCGCGCCTGGCGCGTGCGCGCGTTCCACAGATAGACTTGGCCGGTGTCGGAGTTCGTCGACGTCGACCACACGAGGTTGGGATCGTGCGGATCGGCGAGTACCCACATGCCGTCCCCCGCGCCGACTTGATACCAATCGCGGTTCATCACGCCGATCCCATTGGGCGGCGCCGACGGACCGCACCATGAGTTATCGTCCTGCAAACCGATGCAGACGCGATAATCGGGCGGCGGGCCGTCGAGACCCACGTGGTACGGCTGTGCGAACGGAAGATCGTAGGGCTGCCAAAACCGTGCGCCGCCGTCGGCGGAGAGGATTACGCCTTCATCGCTGCCGTTGATGATGCGCCTGCCGTCGGCGGACCACCAAATCGCGTGGTAGTCCCATCCGGCGTCCTCCGCGATCGGATGAAAGGAGCGGCCGCCATTGGTGCTCAGCGAGAGTATGAGGCTTACGTTGATCAGCCGATCGGGATTGGCCGGATCGACGTAGACGCTGCTGAAATAGAACGGCCGCGCGCCGAGCAGCGGACTATGAGGCATCACCCGCCAGTTCGCTCCGCCGTCGTCGGAGCGCCAGAGATCGCCCTCGCGCGACTGCACGAGCGCGTAGATCCGGCCGCGCGTTCCGGCAGCGAGCCCGATGCGCCCGGTCAGGCCGCGAGGAAGGCCGTGCCCACTCAGCTTCCGCCAAGTGGCGCCGTTATCGTCGGAACGATAGATCCCGCCGCGCGGGCCGCCGCTCTCCAGCGTCCAGGGAAGGCGCCGGAGCTGCCAGACGCCCGCGAAGAGCGTCGACGGATGATTCGGCAGGCGCACCAAAGACGAGACGCCGCTCAACGGACCCGCGTATAACGTCCGGCTCCAATGGACACCGTCGTCGCGCGTCACGTAAACCCCACGATTCGCGTCGCCGGCCGAGACGCGGCCGAGTGCCCCGACCGCAACGACGCTCGGATTGCGCGGATCGATGCTGATTGCCGAGATGTGGGCCGACCGCCGCAGCCCGGCGTGGCGCCAGCTCGCGCCGCCGTCGACCGAACGATAGATGCCGTCTCCCGATTCCACGTCGTTGCGCGGGTTCGACTCGCCGGTACCGACCCAAACGACCCGCTCGTTGCGGGTAGCGATGGCGATGGCGCCGATTGGCGCGGCGCCCTCGCGATCGAAGACGGCGGTCCACGACGCACCCCCGTCGGTACTTTTGAAGACGCCGCCGCCCGCACCGCCCGCGTAGTAGAGATGCGGGTCGCGATCGCTGCCGGCCACCGCGGTACTGCGTCCGCCGCTGATTGCGGGGCCGATCTCCCGGAAGGTCAGTCCGGCAAAGGGCGCGGCGCCGACGGCAGCGCCCAGCACAAGCATTGGGAGCATCGTCGCTTCTTTAACGGTACCAGAGCCGTACCTCTCCTCGCTTCATTCAAAGGAGCGCGCCCAGCGGCGCCGTAAGCGCGGCTTGGATGCTCGACATCGCCGCCGGTGCCGTACGAGCCTATTACTTATTCGATGTCGCCGACACGATCGATCTCGCAAAGGCCGGCGCACTCGGCGCGCAGTCGCGCGCTCCGGCAGCGCTTCCGCTGCATCCGCACGCGCAACCATACCTGCAGTTTCCGGTGCCGCCGCTGGTCGCCAACCTCGAGGACGCTTCGTTCGGCGCGCTGCGCTGTTCGGTGCGCCTCAAAATGTACGACTACGGGGTAGTATCGCTGCGACTGAGCTTTCCCGCGTCCGGGAGTTGGAACGATCTCAACTCGCTGGTCGATCGGGCTCGCACCGACGAACGCATCGCGAGCTTCGCGCAAACGGCGGTCGAGCGCGTTTGCAGCGAGTACGCCGCGGCATTCGACGACCGGCATCCTCCGCTTGTCGAAGATTACGTGATCGTCGAGATCGACCGTTTTACCGAAAGCGTCGATGCGGAGACGCTGATCGACGAACATGCCGGAGCGCTGGCCGGCCTTCTGCTCGGAGAGCGCAAGCCGCTGGCGGCGAGCGAAGCGGAAGAAGCACTGCGCATGAGGTTTTCCTACTACGAAGACGATCTGACGATCGTGCAGTGGGATACCGCGTTCGTCTACGATCGCCGTGAGAGCGCGCTCGCGATCGAAGACATTTTGGAGTTCGCCAACTCGCAGCTGCTCGAGCTGCGAACCTACGACGCGCTGCTCGACCACGAGCTCGACGGAATCTACAAAATGCAGCCCAGCGGCCCGCCAAGGTCGCTGCGCGGACGCCGCGAGGCCGAACAGGCCGCAGTGCTCCGGTATCTGATCGTCGACGTGCTCGAGCTGACGGATCGTTCGACCAACGCCCTCAAGGTCGTCGGCGACGCATACTACGCGCGTATCTATCGAGCCGCAGCGACGAGGCTCGGACTCTCCGATTGGCAGCGCCAGATCGACACGAAGCTGGCCAGCGTCGGCGAGATGTATCGCTTCTTCAGCGATCAGGCGCGCAGCCGGCGCGACGAGTTTCTCGAAGTTACGATCGTCGCGCTCGTGGCGATCGAGGTCGTGATCGGCGTCCTCACGCTGCTGCACATGTAAGCCGAGGTGAGGATGCGCGCCGCGGCGGCGCGAAAGCCCGGCGAATCATGGAGGACGAGGCGCGAGCACCGGGCGCGCTGGATTTTGGAGTGCTCTTGCGGCACCACCGCCTTGCTGCCGGTCTTTCGCAGGAGGCCCTCGCCGAACGCGCGCGCATGAGCGCGGACGGCATCAGCGCGCTCGAGCGCGGACATCGCCGAACGCCGCAACGCGAAACGCTGACGTTGCTGGCCGGCGCGCTGACGCTGACCGACGAGCAGCGGCGCGCCTTCGCAGCCGCTGCCGCCCGCTCGGGCGCGCGGCGGCACGGCGCAGCGACCCCAAGCCCCGAGGGCGGCTCGAACCTGCCGCTCGCACTGACCTCGTTCGTGGGGCGGAAAAAGGAGCTCGACGAGATCGCCGCGCTCGTGCGCGAGCATCGACTCGTCACCCTGATCGGTGCCGGCGGCATCGGGAAGACACGCACCGCCTTGCGGATCGCCGCGGCCTACACTGGAATTGACGGCGCTCGCTTCGTGGGGCTGGCGCCGCTCGGCGATCCTTCTTTGGTCGTCGCAGCGATTGCCTCATCGTTGGGAGTGCAAGAAGCGCCGCACCGCCCGCTGCTCGATCGCCTAATCGAACACCTCAAGAGCAAGTCGCTTCTGCTGGTTCTCGATAACTGCGAACACGTCGCGGGCGAAGCCGCGCGGGTCGCGGAGAGTTTGCTCGGAGCCTGTCCGCGGCTGCGCGTTCTGGCGACCAGCCGCGAGCCGCTGCGGCTCGCTGGGGAACGCACCTACCGGCTTCCCTCGCTGAGCACGCCCCGGGCCTCGGCATCGCGTGAACTCTCTGCTAGCGAGGCGGCCGAGTACGGGGCGATCGAGCTCTTCGTCGATCGGGCGCGGGCGGTCGACCATCGCTTCGAGCTCACCGACGAAAACGCGCCCACCGTCGCCGGGCTCTGCCGCCGGCTCGACGGAATTCCGCTGGCGATCGAGCTCGCCGCAGCTCGCGCGAATCTCCTTTCGCTCAAGGCGCTCGACGAGATGCTCGACGATCGCTTTCGCTTGCTCACCGGAGGCGCGCGGACCGCGCTGCCGCGCCAGCAAACGATGCGCTCGGCGATCGACTGGAGCTACGACCTGCTGCCCGCGCCGGAGCAGCGCGTCTTCGAGCGACTCTCCGTTTTCGCCGGCGGGTGTACGCTCGCCGGCGCCACAGCCGTCTGTGCCTCGAGCGACGATGGAGAGACCGACATGCTCGACATGCTCGACCTGCTCTCCTCGCTGCTCGATAAGTCGCTGCTGACCGCCGATCTCGAAGGCAGCGAACCGCGCTACCGGCTCCTCGAGTCGTTCCGAGAATACGCACGCGAAAAACTGATTGCCCGCAACGAAGCCGACGCGATCGCTCGGCGCCACGCACTCGCCTGCCTCGATCTTGCCGAACGCGGCGAACGTGCCTACGATCCCCGGCCGGACGATACTCTCCGCGCAACGCCGGCACGATCGTGGCCGGGTGAGATGGAGCCGGAACTCGACAACGCGAGGGCGGCGATCGACTGGGCGCTCGCGGCCGGCGAAGTCTCGATCGCTTCGCGGCTGGCCTGTGCGTCTACGCGTACGTGGCGGATGAATCGCGGCGATGCGCAGCCGCGCCGCTGGCTCGAAGCCGTGCTCGAGCGCGTGGACGCGGCCGCCGCGCCGGGCGTCGCGGCGCAGGTGTGGGGAACGTTGTCGACGATCAGCTTTGGAACTCACAAAGTCGATGCCGCGCGGCGCGCGTTGGGCCTCTTCGAGCACTGCGACGAGCCCTACGCCAAAGTCGGGTGCCTCTACCAGTTGAGTGCAGGCCTCCTGCACGCCGGACGGATCGCCGAGGCGCTGGAGGCCACCGAGACGGCGTTGCTGATCTCCAAAGAACGAGGCCTGCGGGGGACGCGTCGTTACGCCGGCGCACTCGGCATGCGCGCGAGCATCGCCGCGCGTCTCGGTCTGGTCGACGACGCACGGCAGTTCTACACGCAGGCGCTTTCGCTGATGACGGCGCTGGGAGACACGCTCGAGGCGACCGTCCTTCGCCACAACATGGCGGAGCTCGAGTTTAGTGCCGGAAATCCCGAGCGCGCGCTCGAGTACGCCGAAGCGGCCGCGCTCGCGGCGCACCGCGTGCGGGTCAAGCGCTTAGAAATTACCGCGCGAGCAAATGCCGCGGCCTATCAGCTCGCGCTGGGCAACATCGACGGTGCGCGCTGCGCGGCGGCGCAGGCGCTCGCGCTCGCTCGCGGCGCGCACTCCATGGACGCCGCGATCGCCACGCAGCATCTGGCCGCCGTTGCGGCGCTGCGCGGCGAGAGCCGCCGCGGCGCGCGCCTGCGCGGCTACGTCGATGCGTGGTATCGAAGCGAGGGCTGCGAACGAGATCTCACCGAGCGGCGGACGTACGAGATTTTGGTTGCGGCGCTTCGCGAGCGCCTCGCCGAGGACGAGATCGAGGCCTTTGCCGCCGAAGGTGCGGCGCTCTCCGAAGAGCAGGCGGCGCGCGAAGCGCTCGCGGTCTAAGAGCGCAAAAGACGCTAGAGTTGCTTGCGCAGCACGCGCCGATCGCCGCTGCGAATCGTCACCCCCTGCGCGTCCAGCCATTCCAACAGCGGAACGGCGTATCTTCGCGAGCTTCCGAGCAGATCGCGGAAATGCGCGGCGGTCATCGTGCCGTTCTTTTCGAGATAGCTGCGAACGCTCGCCACGATCCGCCCGATCTGCGCGCCGCGATAGAGGTCGTCGCCGACCTTCACGAGCGTACCGCGGGCCAGCATCGTGTCGAACGCCTTCGCGATGCCGGGCAAGCGCGAAGTCTTCACCGCCGCGGCGACGCCGGCGAACGGAATCGGAACGAACGGTTGCCCTTCGTCGAGCGGAACCAAATGGTCGAAGAAGGCTCGCTGCTCGAGCGTCAGCGCCGGCTGGTACTCGAGCGTCGCGTAGTAACCGCGACGATTGACCAGGCGCCCGTCATCGGCAAAGTGCTCGAGGACGCGCACGAGCACGCCCTCGGAGACGTCGAGCGCCCGCGAGAGCGCGATCGAGGTCATTCCCATCGACCACGGCTCGGCCCGCTGCGCTTCGTCGAGCTGCGCCAAGACGCTTGCGAGCAGCGTGCCGGCGGCTGAGCCCGAGACGTAGGCGCGCGGTTTATCGAGCGCAAGCACGTCGCCGTGCTCGACTAAGCGCGCGAGCGCAGCCGCCGTTGCCGCTTCGCGCACGTTCGCGGCGGCGGAGAGCTCGAGCGCAGTCGCCGGTTCGAGCCCGCGCGCCTGCAAGATGCGCGCGAGCAAGGCGTCGTCGGGGTCCTCCGCCTCGGGCGCTTCGCCGCGTCCCGCTCCTTCGACGTAACCGCCGCCGAGCAGCGTCATCGGCGACGGACGGCGCACGACGAACCGCACGCCCGCAAATGCAACCACCGGCTCGCGCAGATGCAGCCGGGCCGGCGTCTCCGCCTCGTCGGCATACGGCTCGCCGGCGACCAGTACTCCGAGCCGTTCCGCCGAGCCGATGTACGCGCGCACCGGCGTGCGCCGGCGCATGAATGCGGCCGCACCCCGCGCCGGCGTAAAGCGAACCGCAAAATCCGTCGCGGCCGCAAACTCCGTTCCCACGACGGCTTGACCGCGCACGATCTCGCGATGGTCGATTCCCGGAATGCTCAGCGCGACGCGCGAACCCGCTTCGGCGCGCGGGCGAACCGATCCAAAGACGCCGATGCTGCGCACCGCGGCGGCGTGTCCGCCCGGTTCCACCCGCAGCGCGTCACCCGCTTCGATGCTGCCTTGTATCAGCGTACCGGTAACGACCGTGCCCAGTCCCGTCAACGAAAAGACGCGATCGATCGGCAGATAAACGGGCGCTTCTGCGTTGCGGCCGGGCATCTCCGCGAGCAACTCGTGCAGCGCGTCTTTGAGCGATTGCACGTTTTCGCCGGTGACCGCCGAGACCGCAAAGTAGGGCGCGTCCCGCGCAACCGTGGCCTGCAGTTGCGCCAGGATGCGCCGGCAGGCGTCGTCGCGATCCGCGGGTTCGATCAGGTCGATCTTGTTGACGACGACGATCGTGCGGCGGACATTGAGGTAGCGAAGGATCGCGAGGTGCTCGAGCGTCTGCGCTCTGACGCCTTCAACGGCGTCGACGACGAGCAGAAGAATCTCCATCCCGGCCGCTCCGGCGAGCATGTTGTGCAGGAAGCGTTCGTGACCGGGCACGTCGACGATTCCGCCTTCCACGCCGTCAGCAAAGCGCAGGTGCGCGAAGCCGAGATCGAGGGTCATGCCGCGCTCGCGCTCTTGCGCTAAGCGGTCGGGATTCGTACCGGTCAGCGCGGCAACGATCGCCGATTTTCCATGATCGACGTGTCCTGCCGTCCCGATCACGTGCATCGCGAATCGGTCCTTAGCGACTCCGAATGCGGTAGTCCGCCAGGATTTCGTCCGCGGCCCGCAATCCCGACTGTGCCCCGCCCTCCATGAAGCCTTGATACTCCACCGAGGTGTGCTCGCCGGCGAAATGAACGCGGCCCTGCGCGCGTGCCTCGTGCCCGGCGATCGTCGTGCACTGACCGACGAGCCAGCAGGAATAGCTGGCCAAAATGTTCGGGTCGGCCTGTGCGTTGCCAAAGGTGGCTTTGCCGGTCCAGGTGGATGCGACCCCGGGCCAAATCCGTTCGAGCTGCGTGAAAAAGTCGCGCACGTGCCAGGCCACCGCCGGCGAGTCTTCAATTCGCGAATACGGCTTGGGGGGCGTATCGACCATCGCGGGCGACGCGGCGGTAAAGACCTCGATGAGGCCGTCGCGCCCCCGCTGCCCCAGCGAGAAATCCAGCGCGCTTTGGACGCGCAGCGTCGTCCAGATCTGCCCGCTCGCGGGTTGCGGCCACGGATGATTCTGCCGCATCCAGGCTCGTCGATCGAACTGCAGGTGCAGCTTCGTGTGAAAGCCGTACCCGAGATTCTCGATCGCGTTGATCTTCGCACCGTCGAAGCCGGCGCCGGAATAATCGACCGCGCGCAGCGCGATGAACGGTATCGCGAGCACGACGCGGTCCGCGTAGACGATCTGGCGCAGACCGCGATGCCGGAAATAGAGTACGTAGAGGCCGTAGTCCGCCTTCTCGATGCCGACGAGCCGGCGCTCGAGGCGGATGCTGCCGGGCGGCAGCGATGCGGCGATCGCTTCGGGCAGCGCCTGGCTGCCGTTGGCCAAGATGTAACGCTGATCGGAGTATCCGAGGACGTTCATCTCGCGCGCCTGCGCGTAGGTGCGCTGCTGCCCGAGCTGCAGCACCAGATTGAGCGCGCTGAGCTCTTCGATCTCCCGGCCGTACTCGTTGCGGTACGCCTCTTTTATCAAGCGCCCGAGCTGGCTGCCGAGCCCTCCGGGAACGTAATGCACGATCCAATCGCGCATGCTCATCGCGTCGAGCCGGCGCGCGGTTGGGGTCGCGTTTGCGTAGGTCGTCGTCGGGTCGACCTGTGCGAGCTGGGCCTGCAGAATCGGATAGACGCCGGCGAAGTCGCGGTCTGCATCGGCCATCGAGTAGTAGCGCCCGCTCAGGAAGCATGTGTCGCGCGCGCGCGGCGGTCGCCCGGAGTACGTGTCGAGCAGCGGCAAGGCAAAACGCCGGGCGAGGCCGCGAATGTTTTCGTGCGTCGAGTCGACCATTGCGCCGCACCACTCCGTGTGCTGTCCCTCGCTCCAGTAGTGCCGCTCGGAGTGCATCCGGCCGCCCACGCGGGCGGCAGAGTCGTAGAGGGTCGCCTCGATGCCGGCGTCGCGCAAGCGCAGCGCCGCGGTTAGCCCGGCGATCCCTGCGCCGACGATCACGACCTTCTCGCGGTCGCGTGCCGCCGAGCTCGCAAAAGCGGTAAAACGAGGAAGGCCGGCGGCGCCGGCCGCGGCGGCACCGGCCCGTGTAACGAAGTCGCGTCGCTTCAAACAGCGTTCCTTAGATCTTTACGCTCAGATCCGCGAAAAAGCCGAAGGGTTGAAGCACCGACGAGATGCCGACTTCGGTGATGTTGAAAAACGTGCCGTACGGGTAGCGCAGCTGCTGAGGCGGATTCTTGAGGAAGTTGCCGGCGGGCGCCAAGATGTTCGAGGGCAGGTTCGAGTAGACGCACGTTACCGTGTTGTCCCAGGCAAAGCCGCGCTGGTAGCACTGATTGTAGATATTGACGGCCTGCACCGTCAGCGTCACGCGTGAAGAGAAATCGTAGCTCGTCTGCAGGTTCAGCGTGAGCTCCGCCGGCTGAATGAAGGCGCCGAGATTGTCGAACTTTCCGCTGTATGGATCGGGCAGGAAGATCGCGCCGGCCGCGCCGCCGGAGCAGCTGCTGCCCGGAGCCAGCGGCGTCTTCGCCGGCTGCGCCGAGCACGACTGCGGCACGTAGCCGGGCCAGACCAGCGGCGATCCGTAGTTCGAACCGTCGGCGTAGTGCAGCGAAGGCGTTACCGCGAACCGGCCGTGCCGGTAGTTGAGGATCAGCGAGGCGACGTCGGGCACCTCGTAACCGTTGGCAGCATTGAACGGGCTCGGAATCACGTCGTAGGGCGCGTACCATCCGTTCGTATCGAAGAGCGGCTGCAGCGCGCCGCGATAGTACGGGTTGGGTACCTGGAGCTTCCCTTGATCGCCCGTACCCGATTGCGTATTGCGCAGCACGGGCCTGGCGTTGCCGGGATTCGCGCCGCTCCCGCACGCCTGCCAGTTCGCGGAGCTTCGCGTCACGTGGGCGCAGGCCGACGTGTAGGAGTTATAGAGGGCGATCTGCGAGTTGAGCGCGTCGATGACGCTCACGCCGTTGATCGGGCTGTAGCGGATCTGGTTCTCCGTATGCGTGTAGGAGAAAATTGCGGAGATGCCGTTTCGGCTGAAGTCGCCGTACTGCAGCGAAAACTCGGCGCCGTAGGAGCGTTGCGTTCCGACGTTGAGGCCGGCGAGGGTTCCCTGTACGGCGTTGATCGCCTGGAACTGCAGCTCGTTGCGCGTATTGCGATAGAACGGCGTGACCTTGAACGAGAGCTGCGTGCCTTTGACGTGCTTTTCGAGCGAGAGGTCGAAGTTATCCGACGTATCCGGAGAGATATCGTGGTCGGGCGTGTGGTAGCCGTACGGGTAGAACTGCGAGATAAAGGACGCGAGGTTCTGCTGATAGGTGTTGTACTGGTAGTACGACGAGCCTTCGGCCCGTGCGTAACGCCCGGCGGAGCCGCGAATCACCGTATCGGGGTTGATCGTGTACGTAAACGAAGCGCGCGGCGCGAAGACGTTAGATACGTCTTCGCCCGCACCGGTGTTATAGAGCCCGTTGCCCGGCTGCGTCATCGGGGAAAGGCCGGGGGCGCACGCACCGAACGAGCCGCTCTTTGCGTTCCACGTCCACTGCGGCTGCGATCCCAGCGTGCCGCAATGCTCGTCGTTGTATGCATCGAACCAAAACTGCCGCGCCGGGTAGCCATCCTCCAGATTGTTGGTGTCGTAGGCGAAGCGGTCGAAACGCGCGCCGATGTTGACGACGATCCGGTCGTTGGGTTCCCAAACGTCCGTGAGCGCCGCCGAAGCGAAGCGAGGCGTTACGTTGTCGACCTGAGCGCTCACGCCGTTCTCGGTCATCATCCAGCGAGCGCCGGCGCGCGCGGCGGGGGTATTCGCGGGCGCCTCGCCCGGCGTCAGGTTGAAACGGTAGGAGCCTTCGCCGGGATAGCATCCGGCCGGCGAGAGGCAGCCGCCCTGGCTGCCGGCATCGAAACAGCTCCACGGCTGGCCAGTCTTGTAGTTGTAGCACTTGCCGTTCGGCGTCCCGTAGCTCGAGAGAATCGTTCCGAGCCCCGTAGGTGCGCGGCTGCTCGTAAACGGATCGGTCGAGCTGAAGCCGGCGTTATAGGTCTGCAGCTTCTGCGTCGTATACGAAGCTTCGGCGGTAAGCAGGTGCTGCGCCGAGAGCTGATTTGAATAAATCAGGCCGGCACCGTAGCCATGCTCGAGGACTTCGTAGTCGGCCGGATCCGAACCGAAGACCAGCTGAGCGCTGTCGGGCCCGTTGATGAACCAGCGCGAATACTCACCGTAAACGAGCGCTCGCAGATACGAGCGGGAGTCGAAGTTTTTTTGGTACTGAAACTTTTCGATCGAATAGCCGTTGTAGTTTCCGTCGCGATCGTTCACCCCCACCGGCGATCCCGGCGCCCGGCCCGTCGGGCTGCTCGGAAAGTCGCCGATGATGACGTCGCTTTGGTTTGGCGTCTTCATTAGCGGGCCGCCGTAGTAGAGCGAATCGAGGTACGGCATCGGATAGCCGATGCCGGTGCGCTTGCCGACCAGCGGCGTGTAGCCGATGTCGTTGGCGGAGCTGTAGAACTGCGCGCCGATCCCGCCCGTGACGTAGAGCAGTTGAATGTCGTCGCGCAGGGGCGAGTCGCGGTGCGCGATGCCGATGTGAAAGTTGACGACGTTCTCCCGGTCGGCATCATACGCTTGCGTGTAGCCGTAGCCGGGCTGCGCGATGAACCCGTAGTTGGGATATCGGCCGGCCGAGCCGTCGAGGATATTGTAGACGTTGTTGTTCGTCGGGACGTTGAGCGGATAGAAGTACAACGGCTGGCTGACCCCGCCGAACTGGTCGCCGTAGCGAAACGTCTGATTCGTTCCCGAAAGCCCAACGTAGTACGAGAACATGCGATCGGGCGTCGCGCCGCCGGCTTCGACGGTCGCCTGATGGTAGTACGCCGGTCCGCCGATACCGAAGTCCGCCGTTGCATAGCCCGGGAAGGTTCCGGTCTTGATGACTTGATTGATGTAGCCGGCCAGGCCCGAGGAGTTCGAAGTCGCGGGCGTGCCGCCCGTGTAGACCTGCACCTCCTGATTGCCCAGCGACGTCAGCGTTGCGATCGGCGCGAGATCCGATTGCCGGGTCGTCGGCAATCCGTCGAACTCATAAGCAACCTGATCGACGTCGCCGCCGCGAACGTAAACGCTCTGATACCAACCCTGTTGGTTGGAAGGGATGTTGACGCCGGGTGCGCTCGCAATCGCGCCGTAGGCTTGCGTGAGCGAACCCGAGCCCGAGAGCGTCGAGGCGGCCCTTTGACCCGTCGGGTTGATCGAAAAAACGTCGCTCGTCACGCCGGAATGAACCAGCGACTGTGCGGAACGTGAGGTCGTCCGCGCGATCGTCTGCAGCGTCTTCTGCAGCGCCAGCGCGACCGTGGTCGACTGGTCGGCGATGACGGTTACGCCTGGCTGGGAGAGCGAATCGTATCCGGATTTGCTCGCGCTCACCGTGTACGTGTCGGGCTGAAGCGAGATAAACGAATAGGAGCCCGAAGCGTCCGAGACCGTCTGCGCCGTCTGCGACGGCGCAACCGCACTGACCGCCACTCCGGCGAGGGGAGCCCGGGTCGTCGCGTCGATCACTCGGCCGCGCAGGGTCCCAGTCGTTCCCGCTCTCGCTCCGAAGGGCATGGCAACCACCGCCAGGACGACGAACGCGACGATTCGCTTGTGCACGTGCCTCCCCCAATGGCCTCCAGCAGACTAAGGAAGAGCGCCTTTACATATGCCGAATATAACTTCCTCGCTTTGAACACCGCAACGAAACTTTCTCTCTCGCAGCGGCGCGCGCAAAACGTCGCGCGCGGCGTCGCTACGGCGCATCCGATCTGGGTGCAGCGCGCGAGCGGAGCGACGCTCTGGGACGCCGAGGGCCGGCGATACCTCGACTTCGCCGGCGGCATCGGCACGCTCAACGCCGGGCACGCCAACCCACGGGTGGTCGCGGCCATCGCGGAGCAGGCGCAGCGGTTCACGCACACGTGCTTCCAGGTGGCGATGTACGAGCCGTATCTCCGAGTCGCCGAGGAGCTCAATCGCCGCGCCCCCGGCACTTCGCCCAAAAAGTCGCTGCTGCTCTCCACCGGCGCCGAGGCGACCGAGAACGCCGTCAAGATCGCGCGCGAGTACACTCGACGGCCGGCGGTGATCGCCTTCACGCACGGTTACCACGGACGCACGCTCCTAGCGCTGACGATGACCGGTAAGAACGCGCCGTACAAGCAGCACTTCGGGCCATTTTGCAGCGAGATCTACCACGCGCCGTTTCCCAGTCTTCGCCACGGCGTGACGACCGAGGATGCACTGCGAGCCCTCGCCGAGATCTTCGACGGCGTCGTCTCCGCCGATCGTGTGGCGGCGATGATCGTCGAACCGGTCCTCGGCGAAGGCGGTTTCCTCCCGGCACCCGCCGCCTTTCTGCACGAGCTGCGACGTATTACGGCGCAGCACGGAATCGTTTTCGTCGTCGACGAGATTCAAACGGGCTTCGGCCGGACCGGCCGGCTCTTCGCCTGCGAGCACTACGGCATCGAGCCCGACTTGATGACGGTCGCAAAGACGCTGGGCGGTGGGCTTCCGCTCGCCGCAGTCGTCGGAAAGGCCGAGATCATGGACGCGCCGGAGCCGGGCGGATTGGGCGGCACCTTCGCCGGAAATCCGGTTGCCTGCGCGGCGGCACTGGAGATCTTCGAGATCATGGATGAGCGCTTTTTGGAGCGAGCCCGCGCGATCGGGGCGCGCATCGAATCCGCGCTGCGCGGCCTGCAGTCGAGCCACGTGCAAATCCTCGACGTTCGCGGCCTGGGTGCGATGATGGCGATGGAACTCTCGTCGGGCGCGCCGCAAATTCTCGAGGCCGCGCGCCGGAGAGGGCTCATCGTGCTGCTTGCCGGGCAGAGCAACGTCATTCGCATTCTCGTGCCCTTGGTCGTGACGGACGCCGAGCTCGACGAAGGCCTAGAAGCGCTCCGCGACGCCGCCGCGGAGGTCTTCGCGGCGTGAGCTCTTCCGAGCAACGCGAACGCCGCGCCTACGAATACTCGCAGCGCGTTCTCGCGCTGATCGAAAACATCGAAGTCGGCCCCGAGGAGGCCGCGTGGATCACGCGCGAGACCGTCGAGGGGTTTCGCGATCACGTCAACCCCGGATTCCTGGAATACCGCAAGGCGACCGACGCACGCGAGGCCGGCGCCGTTGTCGAGTGGGCCGACGCCGGCCCGAACTCCTATCGCGACGTCTACGGACGCCGCTACCTCGATTGTTTGGGCGGCTTCGGGATCTTCAACGTCGGCCACCGCCATCCCAAAGTCGTCAAAGCGGTAACCGATCAGCTGCGGCGTCAGCCGCTGCACAGCCAGGATCTGCTCGATCCGCTGCGCGCGATGCTCGCCAAAACGCTCTCGATGCTGACGCCCGGAGAACTCGACTTCAGCTTCTTCTGCAACAGCGGAACCGAAGCGGTCGAAGGTGCGCTCAAACTCGCGCGCGCCTACGATCCGACAAAGCAGACGATCGTCGCGGCAACGAAGGGATTTCACGGCAAGAGCTACGGCTCGCTCTCGGCCAGCGCGAAAGCGGAGTTCCGCCGCCCGTTCGGGCCGATGCTGCCCAACATCGAGCACGTGCCGTTCAACGACCTTCCCGCGCTGCGCGACATGATGACCTCGTGCCGCGCGGTCGGCGAGGACGTCGGCGCCGTCCTCTTGGAACCGATCCAAGGCGAGGGCGGCGTAAACATCCCCGATGACGACTATCTTCCCGGCGTCCGCGCGCTCTGCGACGAATTTGGTTCGCTCTTCATTTTGGACGAAGTGCAGACGGGCATGGGGCGCACGGGCAAGATGTTCTGCTGCGAGCACTACGGTATCGCCCCCGATCTAATGTGCCTGGCGAAGGCGTTCGGCGGCGGCGTCGTGCCGGCCGGCGCGGTCGTCGGGCGGCGCGAAGTATTCTCGCGCCTGTTCGACAATCCGTTCCTGCACACGTCGACGTTCGGCGGAAATCCGCTCGCCTGCGCCGCGGCGCTGGCGACGATCAACGTGCTCATCGAGGAACAGCTTCCGCAGCGCGCGGCGCGGCTGGGAGAGCGCCTGCTTGCGGGAATTCGCACCGCCGTGCAGCCGCACGCGGGCCTCGTCGCGAGCGTGCGCGGAAAGGGCTTGCTCATCGCGCTCGAGTTTCACGACGACGCGACCGGATTCGAGCTCGGCAAGCGAATGCTCGATCGAGGCGTGCTGGTCTCCGGGACGCTCGTGAACGCCCGAGTAATTCGGGTCGAACCCCCGCTGACGATCACGCAAGACGAGGCGGATTACGTCTGTCGCGCGCTGGGCGAGAGCCTCGCCAGCATGGAACCGCAACCGGTTCCCACGTCGAACGCATCGTAGAGGCGTACGGCCCTACAGAAAGAGACGATGACGATGCAAGTAACGGCGAACTCTCCGGTCGATCCCGAGTCGATTCTCGCGCACCTGCCCGGCGTCGACGGCGTCATTCCGATGTACGTCGACGGCGAATGGCGGCCGGCGCGCAGCGGCGCGACGCGCGACCTCTTCAATCCCTCGAACGGTCAAAAGATCGCGACGATCGCCGAAGCGGGGACGGAGGACGTGCAAGGCGCGATCGAGGCCGCGCGCAAAGCCTTCGACCAAGGCCCCTGGGGATCGACGAGCGCCGCCGATCGCGCGGCGCTGCTCTTCAAAGTGGCCGATGCGATCGACGCGCACCGCGACGAGTTCACGCGCATCGACACGCTCAACAACGGAAAGCCTCTGCGCGAGACCGAGTACGACGCCGTCGACGCGGCCAACTGCTTTCGTTATTACGCCGGCCTGGCGACAAAACCGCACGGACAAACGTTCGACGTGCCGGCACCCTCGCAAACATTTACCGTCCGCGAGCCGATCGGCGTCTGCGGGCAGATCGTTCCTTGGAACTATCCGCTGCTCATGGCGGTTTGGAAGCTGGCTCCGGCGCTCGCCGCGGGCAACGTCTGCATCCTCAAACCCTCCGAGTTAACGCCCCTCTCGGCGATCCGCCTCGCGGCGATTTTCGAGGAGCTCGAATTTCCGCGCGGCGTCGTCAACGTCGTCACCGGCGCGGGTGCGATTGCCGGCAATGCGCTGGCCGCCAGTACGCTCGTCGACAAGATCGCCTTTACCGGCGGGACGCAGACCGGCCGCAGCATCATGCAAGCCGCAACGTCGAATCTGAAAAAGATCTCGCTCGAGCTCGGCGGCAAGTCCCCCAACGTCGTCTTCGCCGACGCCGATTTCGATACGGCGATCGACTACGCGCTCTTCGGGATCTACGCCAACGCCGGGCAAGTCTGTTCGGCCGGCTCGCGCTTGGTGATCGAGCGATCGCTGCACGACCGTTTCCTGGAGCGGCTTGTCGAACGAGCGCGCAAGATTCGCGTCGGTGACGGCTTCGATCCGCAGACCGAGATGGGACCGATTATCTCGCCGGTCCATCGCGAACGCGTCGAGGCCTACATCGCCGCCGGCGTCGGGGAAGGCGCGAAGCTTCTCTGCGGCGGCGAACGGCTCGGCGGTGAGCTCGCCGCGGGGAACTTCATCGCTCCGACGATCTTCGATCAGACATCGCCGCAGATGCGGATCGTCGCCGAGGAAATTTTTGGCCCCGTGCTGGTCGTGCAAACCTTCGCCGACGAAGCGGAAGCGATTGCCGTCGCCAACGACACGATCTATGGGTTGGCCGGCGCCGTCTTCACGGAAGACATCGCCAAGGCGCACCGCGTTATTCGCAAGCTGCGCGCCGGCATCACGTGGATCAACACGTACCACCCGACCTATAACGAGGCACCCTGGGGCGGCTACAAGCAGTCGGGCATCGGGCGCGAGCTTGGAACTTATGGCTACGACGCGTATACCGAGGTCAAACAGATCAACGTCAACCTCGACGTCGCGCCGTCGGGCTGGTTCAGCGACCGCTGACGCGGCGGCTTAGCAGCCCTTCAGCTTACTCGTCAAGACGTTAAGCAGCGATTTGAGCGTCTCCTCATAGCATCCGCCGTCAACGTTGAGCGATTTGTACTGTTGGCGGCTCTTGGCGTTCGACGGCGAGGCGTTGCTCCCGTGGATGTTCAGAACGTCGTACGAGTGCAGGTTGTTGAGCGACGACCAGGATGATGCCTTGCTGCGGGTTTGATCGAGCCCGCTGCCGCTCTTAGTCTGCAAGACGTCGGTCGTCTGGGTTGCCGCGCCGCTCTTTACGACGTAGTTGTAGCGAACGTCGAACGGATAGGTCCACTGGCTCTGCGCCCGAAGGCGCTTGCCGCGCGTCGACGTCATCGTATTCGAGGTGATCGTGGTGTTCTGCTTGATGTTCTGCAGAAACTGACTCGAGGTATCGTTGATGCGCTGAAAGTTGGAGAAGGCGATGCTTTGCGTCACCGACGTCGTGACGCGGCCCTTGGACGTGTTGACGTAACCCCGCAGACTGACCGGGTGCGTCGCCGAGACGTCGATCGTTCCGCTGGCGTTGCCGGACTTGTCGAAGCGCACGTGTTCGGCTACTTTCTCTGCCGGCGAGAACGCCGTCCCGTTCTCGATCAGCCCGCCCGTGACTTGCGTGGAGCCGTGGTCTTCATAAACGAGCAGCGCCGCGTTTGCCGCGAAGTAGTTGTCGTCGTTGAAGACCGAGACCGCGATCGTATGCGGATTTCCGTCGTCGAGCTGCGCCGCGAACGGCGTCAGGTCGATACGGTAGGGCTTGAAGTTCAACGTTTCGACGCCGGGGATTGGGATCCATAAATACGGATCGATGCCGCCCGTGTAGATCCACGGATAGATCGGCGCCACCCCGGCCGGCTGTCCGTCGACGCTCACCTCGCCTTCCCGGAAGGCGGTATTGCCGCAGTTTTGCAGCTTACCGGCGAGATCGTTCGGAAAACAGGTGTACCAAAACTCGTCGCCCGACTGCGACTCGAGAAAGACGTCCAAATAGGCCGCCCGGACATTGGTTGGGAAGGTGAACGTACCGGTCATTTGGTCGGTGGCCGCGTCGAGGTAGACGTATCCGCCGCTCGGTCCGCCAGAGAGCGGATAGACGCCGTCGGCGCTCGCGGCCGCCGGAAACTGCTTGGTCGCCGGATAGAAATCCAGCTCGGCCGTGCCGTAAATGATGCCGGTGTACTGCGAGTTGACGATGTTATAGACCGATGCTTGCCCCACCGACGGCTGGGCGAAGATCGGCGCGTACTCGCTGACGTCCCGCTCGACGTCCCACTGCGGGCTCGCGTTCTGTCCGGGCTCGGAGGTGGTCCCGAAGAAGACGTTCGTGGCGCCGATCCAGACGGCTCCCGTCCTGTCGAATTGCACGCCGGCCGTCACCCGGAAATGCATTTTGAAGACGATCTTTGCATACGGCCCCGGACAGTTCGCCGGCGGCTTATAGTTGAACGGGTGATCGCTATAGTCGGCAAACTTGCCGACGGGCAGACCGCTGGATTGCAGCGGTGGAGTGTGCGGGTTGAAGAGCCTGTCAACACAAGGGGCTTCGTTGGGGTGCGAGACCGGCGGATCGGCCGTAACGGGATACCCCGCACCGTGTGAAGCGTTGCTTTCCAGGCCGCCCTTGACCATCATCGCGCGCAAGTTTTGAGTGCTTCGCACCGGCGAGAGCGGACCGCGCTGTAACTGCGCGTTCCCCCCTGCCGGAACGGCTCCATCGAACGCCGAGTGGCCCCCGCAGGCGGAAAGCGCGAACGCAATAATGAGTGCGGCGCTCCCCTCCAAACGAATAATCGCTGCTTGACGCATCTCCAAAAACCTCCAACGGAAAAAGACGCTTCAACGCTTGTCAGAAAAGCTGGGCAACTCCTGCGCGAGGCGAGCGACGACGCGATCGTCCTGAGAAGGCGCGATCGTCCGCAGGTCGAGCACCACGCGATCGCGCTCGATGCGCGCCACGATCGCCGGCTCGCCGCAGCGCAGGCGCGCGCAGAGGGCCCCCGGGTCGGAAGTTTGGATCGCCACTCCGAGTGAGGCGATGCTCGCCTGCGGGAGGGCACCCCCTCCGATATAGCCGCGCGTTTCGACGATTTCTGCGCAAGAAACGGCGGCGGCGTAAGCGTGCGCCCTCGCACGCAGCTCCGCGAGCGTCGCCGAAAGCATCCGGTAGATCGGGATCCGCTCGCGCGCCGTTGCGTTCCGGTAGCACCCCAGCGTCGCGGCGAGCGCGCCGAGCGACAATTTATCGAGGCGCAGCGCCCGCAACAGCGGATTGTTCTGCAGACGCGCGAGCAGTTGCGGCCGCCCGCCGATGATGCCGGCCTGCGGGCCGCCTAGGAGCTTATCGCCGGAAAACGTCACCAGGTCGAGGCCGTCGGCGAGCGCTTCACCTACCGTTCGTTCGTGCGGCACGCCGTACTCGGCAAGGTCGACCAGCGCCCCGCTGCCGAGATCTTCGACGACCGGCACGCCAACGCGCTTGCCGAGCTGCGCGAGCGCCGCCGCATCGGGGGCGGCTACGAAGCCTTCGATACGGTAGTTCGAGGGGTGGGTTCGCAGGATCAGCCCCGTCCGCGGAGAGAGCGCGCGCTCGTAGTCGGCGAGGTAGACGCGATTGGTCGTGCCGACCTCGACGAGCCTCGCGCCGCTGCGCTCGAGCACCTCGGGAAGCCGAAAGCCGCCGCCGATTTCGACGAGTTCGCCGCGGGCGACGACCACTTCGCGACCGCGCGCAAAGGTATCGAGTACGAGCAAAACCGCCGCCGCGCAATTATTGACGACGAGTCCGCCGGCGCCGGTTACCTCCGCGAGAAGCGCGTCGAGCGCGGCGTAGCGCGAGCCGCGCTCGCCGGCCGCAAGGTCGAACTCGAGATTGCAATAGCCGCCGGCCTCGGCGGCGGAGTCCAGCACGTCGCGCCCGAGCGGCGCACGCCCCAGATTCGTATGGATGAGGATCCCGGTAGCGTTGACGACGGGCCGCAGGCTTCCCAGCCGCAACTCTCGCGCCGCCTCAACGACCGCAGCGACGATCGCTTCAAACTCGACCGTCTCGGAAAGACGAACGCGGCCCAAGACGTCCTGGGCCGCGCGTTTGATTCGTTCCCGGCCGACCTCCGCTTCGATCGCGCGAAGACGCGGGTCGTCCAAGATGCGATGCATCGCCGGCGGACGGCCCGGGACCGGTTCGTTAGGCGACGTGCTTGCCCAGCATCGACGTAACGACGTTCTCCGGAACGTATCCGACGATGCGATCGACGGGCTGTCCGTTCTTGAAGAGGATCAGGCAAGGAATGCCCGAGACCTGATATTGACCCGCAATGCCGGGATTATCGTCGGTGTTCAACTTGACGAACTTCGCCTTGTCGGCGTGCGCGGAAGCGACCTTTTCGACGATCGGACCGAGCATGCGGCACGGCCCGCACCACGGGGCCCAGAAATCAACCAGCACGGGCTGGCTGCTCTTAAGCACCTCGGTCTCAAAGTTGGTTTGGCTGACCTCTGCTAATGCACTCATCTCTCTTCTCTAGACACTCCTACAGCTCGGTTTGTTGCGGTTCCCCGGTGATCTCGGTGATTTGTTTGGCTTGTTTGCCAAGGTTGGTAATCGCGATGACCTCGTCCCCCTCGCCCAGCCGCTGCAGCCGGACGCCCTTGGCATCCCGGCCGGTCTTGCGGATGTCGCCGACCTTCAGCCGGATGACCTGGTTCCCCGAGGTGATCATCAGGATCTGATCGTCGGCCGCCACGAGAATCTGATCGAGGACCTGGCCGATGTCGTCGCGCTGACGGGCGAACGCCTTGACGCCTTTGCCGCCGCGCGACGTGTGCCGGTACTCGTCGATCGGCGTGCGCTTGCCGAAGGCCAGCGACGTGACCAGAAGCACCTCGCGCCGTTCGTCTTCAACGACGTCCATCGCGACGATCGTGTCGCCGCTCTCGAGCGTCATCGCCTTGACGCCGCGCGCCTGGCGCCCCATCGGCCGCACGTTCTTCTCGTTGAAGTGAACCGCCATCCCGCGCGTCGACGCGAGGATGATGTCGCGCGAACCGTCGGAAAGGTCGACGGCCAGCAGGTCGTCGGTCGGATCGAGGTTGATCGCAATGAGCCCGTTGCGGCGAACGTTGGCGAACTCCGAGAGCTTGGACTTCTTGATGACGCCATTCCTGGTGACCATAACGAGGTACTTCTCGCCCTCGAACTTGTCGATCGGAAAGGCCGCCGTCACCTCTTCCCCCGGCGGGAGCGTCAGCAGATTGACGAGCGCCGTACCCCGCGCCTGACGCGTCGTATCGGGGATCTCGAAACCTCGTAAGCGATAGACGCGACCCTTATTGGTGAAGAACAGCACGTGGTCGTGCGTCTTGGTAACGAAGAAGTTTCTGACGACGTCCTCGCGTTTGAGGTTCGATATGCCGATGACGCCGCGGCCGCCGCGAAGCTGCGTTCGAAACGTGTCGACCGAGACGCGTTTGATGTATCCGCCGACCGTGTAGGTGACGACGACGTCGATGTTCGGCGTGATCTGCTCGATCGATATCTCGCCTTCTGCGGGTTCGATGCCGGTCCGGCGCTCGTCGCCAAAACGCTTCTTGACTTCGAGCGTCTCGGCCTTGACGATTTGCGCTATGCGACGTGGGCTGCCGAGAATATCCTGCAGCTCCGCGATCGTCTTGATCAGCTCGGCGTACTCGTCCTCGATCTTCTGGCGCTCGAGCCCAACCAGCGTGCGCAGACGCATGTCGACGATCGCCTGGGCCTGCACTTCGCTGAGCGAAAAGCGTTGCGAGAGACGCTGCTTAGCCTCGTCGGTCGTCTGGCTCGAACGCACGATTTCGATGACTTCGTCGATGTTGTCGAGCGCGATTCGGTAGCCTTCCAGCAGGTGCGCTCGCTCCTGCGCCTTGCGCAGATCGTACGCCGTCCGCCGGACGATGACGTCTTTGCGGTGCGCGATGAAGTGCTCGAGGAGCTGCTTGAGATTGAGCACCTGGGGTTCGAGCGCGACGGAGCCGTCC
This sequence comes from Candidatus Cybelea sp., assembly GCA_036489315.1. Taxonomy (NCBI): domain Bacteria; kingdom Bacillati; phylum Vulcanimicrobiota; class Vulcanimicrobiia; order Vulcanimicrobiales; family Vulcanimicrobiaceae; genus Candidatus Cybelea; species Candidatus Cybelea sp. The sequence goes on along the minus strand of DASXFZ010000029.1, from coordinate 102,379 downwards.
GCTCGAGCCTTACCGACGGGCACCAGCGCGAGCATATTGAAGCCGAAGCTCGACTGCAGCGGCGTGTGCTTGAAGAGCTGGTTGAGCACGATCTTTGGCGTCGCGTTCCGCTGCAGTTCGATAACGACCCGCATGCCTTTGCGGTTCGACTCGTCGTCCATGCGCGCGATTCCCGCTATGCGCTTCTCCGAGTACGCTTCGGAGACGGCTTCGATTATACGGCTCTTATAGACCTGATAGGGGATCTCGGTAATGACGATCTTGTGCTTGCCGCGCTCTTCGACGATCTCGGCCTTGCCGCGAATCGTGATGGAGCCTCGCCCAGTCCGGTAGGCTTCCCGGATGGCCTCGTGCCCGAGGATCGTTCCGCCGGTCGGGAAGTCCGGCCCGGTGACGATATTGCTGAGATCGTCGATGCCGATCTCTGGATCGTCGATCACCGCCGCGATCGCGTCGGCGATTTCGGCGAGATTGTGCGGCGGAACGTTGGTCGCCATACCCACCGCGATGCCGCTGGAGCCGTTGACGAGCAGCTGCGGAAGACGTCCCGGCAAAACGCTGGGCTCGACGCCTTGGTTATCGAAGTTCGGAACGAACGGAACGGTCTCTTTATCGATGTCGGCGAGAACGTCGAGCGCCGTTCGCGCCAAGCGCGCTTCGGTGTACCGGTAAGCTGCCGGCGGGTCCGGGTCGATCGAGCCAAAATTACCGTGCCCGTCGACCAGCGGATAGCGCAGCGTGAAATCCTGCGCCATGCGAACGAGGGCATCGTAGACCGAGCTGTCTCCGTGGGGGTGATAGCTTTTGAGCACCTCGCCGATGATACCGGCGCTCTTGCGGTGCTGCTTGGTGGGTTCGAAGCCCATCTCGCGCATTGCGTAGAGGATCCGCCGCTGAACAGGCTTGAGACCGTCCCGGACGTCGGGCAGTGCTCGCGAAGCGATGACCGACATTGCATACGAGAGATAGCTCTCCCGCATCTCATCTTCGACGTTGACCTGCGCTATGATATCGTTGTTCAATACTTACCTGCACTCATGGATCGAGTATTTCAACTCCGCGTTGGAGCACCCCGTTGCACTTGACTCTTCACGACGAAGAGGAGACCCGCGCGTTTGGCCAGAGGCTTGCACCGCGCCTTCGAGCCGGCGACGTCGTCGCGCTTTCCGGCCCGCTCGGGTCGGGCAAAACGACGCTCGTTCGAGCGATCGTACGAGCGCTCGTGGGCTCCGATCCGTCGTCTAGCCCGACGTTTACCTTTTGGCATCGCTACGGCGGAGATCCGCCCATCGACCACATCGATCTCTTTCGCATCGAGGACCCGCGCGAAACCGTAGAGCTGGGACTCGAAGAGGCGTTCGACGGCGCTTCGATCGTCCTCGTAGAGTGGTGGCGCAACGCGCCCGACCTGATTCCGCAGCGCCGGTATGAGATCGAGATGGAAGGCGCCGGCAGCGAGCCTCGCCGGCTCGTGCTTCGCGACCTGCGATGAACGTTCTTGCACTCGACGGAGCGCTGCGGCTCTTCTCCGCGGCCGTCGCGCGCGACGATCGGATCGCCGGCTGCGCGCAACAATCCGGAAACATCGCGCTCGAACGCGGACTCGAGATCGTGCGCCAAGCCCTCGACGAAGCTGGCCTCGAGCGAGGGGGCATCGATCGTCTCGCGGTCGGAGCCGGTCCCGGAAGCTTTACCGGGCTGCGCATCGCCATTGCCTATGCCAAATCGCTCGCCGCCGCTTGGCGGCTGCCGCTGGTCCCCATCTCTTCGTTCGACCTGATCGAGTTCGGGCGATCGTTCGAACGCGTGCTTACGGTCGTGGTTGGGCGCCCCGGCGTCATCTCGGCGCGTTACCGGTCTGGGGGGAAGACGCGCCGCGCCTCCGGCCGAACCGCCGACGTGCTCGAGGAATTGCTCGCCGAGGGGCACGAGGGGCGGCTGGATGTTGTGGGCGCTCCGAAGGACGTCCTCCACGCGCTCGCCGAACGCGCCCTAGACGTGCGTCCCTTCGACCCGGCCGTAACGCCCGCAGCCGCAGCCGCCGCGCTCGCAGCAGGGTCTCGCACGCCTCCGGCAAGCCTGCATGAAGTGCGCGCCGACTACGGCGAGTTGCCCGCCGCAAAGATTCCGAAACTTTGAAAGCAGAACTCCAACAGCCGTCGCAACAGCCGAACCGATTCTCGATCGAACCGATGACGTCAAGGGACATTTCATCGGTTACGCGCATCGAGCGTGCCTGTTTTTCAACCGTTTGGCCGAGCGATGCGTTCTACAACGAGTTGAATACCAATAAGCTGGCGCACTATTTCGTGGGGCGCTACGACGACCGCGTCGTTGCCTACGGCGGAATCTGGGTCATCGTCGACGACTCGCACATTACGACATTGGCCGTCGATCCCGGCTATCGCCGGAGAGGCTTCGGCGAAGTGCTGCTTGCGCGGCTGATCGACGAAGCGATCGACCGCGGCGCGGCGTGGATGACGCTCGAGGTTCGTGAGAGCAACTCATCCGCTCAGCTGCTCTACCGAAAGTACGGATTTACCACGGTTACGATGCGCACCGGTTACTACACCGACGACAACGAAAGCGCACTGATCATGTGGGCCGGCAGTCTGAAGAGCGAACTCTACGGCAATCGTCTGCGCGCCCTGCGCGCCAAGCTGGCGCGATGACCGCCTCGTATGCCGAACTCTCGCGGCGTCTGCGACGGCATCTGGGGCAACAGCAGCGTTTCGCGCACAGCGTGCGCGTCGCGCGCTGCGCCGAGCTCCTCGCGCAACGGCACGGCGCCGATACGGGGAAAGCGCGGCTGGCCGGGCTGCTGCACGACCTCGCGCGTCTGTATTCGCCTGGACGCCTTTTGGCAGAGTCGCAGGAGCGCGGACTCTCGATCGGCGACGCCGAACGCGCGAATCCGATGCTGCTCCACGCGAAGCTCGGGGCCGAGATTGCGCGCGAGCGGTTCGGGGTAGACGACGCAGAGGTGCTCTCCGCGATCGAAAAACACACCACCGGCGCGGCGAATATGTCGGCGCTGGATTGCATCGTTTACCTCGCCGACTCGCTCGAACCAGGGCGCTCGTTCGAACCGCGGGCGGCGCTGTGGCAGCTCGCGCGCAGCGACCTCGCATCGGCGATGCGTGCCGTGCTGCTCGGCGCCATCGAGCACAATGTCCGCAAGGGCCAGGCGACGCTGCCGGCGACGCTCGCTGCGGCCGAGCGCTTCGGCCTGGCGATTGCCGGCGGCGCGCCCGCGGAGATACGCGCATCAGCGAGTTAATCGACCTCGTACGCGAGAGCGCGCTCGATAAGAAAGGCGAGTCCTTTACGACGCTGGACGTTGGCGCCCGCACGATTTTGGCCGACACGTTCGCGATCGTGACCGGCCGCTCGAAGATTCAGACTCGCGCGATCGCCGATGCCGTCGTCGAATCCGCGCGCAAACACGGTTATGGAGTCTCGCGCGTCGAAGGCTACACGGATGGTTCATGGATCCTCATCGACCTCGGAAACGTAATCGTGCACGTCTTCACGCCCGAACAACGGGATTTCTATAATTTGGAGCGGCTCTGGTCGAATGTTGCCGAGCGGCGCGCGCAAAGCTCGTGAAGGCCCGGCGGCCCCTACACCGGACTCGAGCCTCGCGCACCCGGCGCGACTTTTGGATGCGCTTAGGCGTTTGGATTTTTATTTTCTTTTTCGCGCTCAGCGTCGCCGGCGGATTGATCGTCGTTACCGCCTCGCTGCACTCTCAGTGAGCCGGCAAGCAAAAACCAGATAGCACCCGCCGCCAAGTACGCGACGAAGTAGTATCCGAACCAGCGTTGCGGCGGTGCCGGAACGGAGTCGAAGAGCCAGATCGCCGTCAGCACGAGCAGCCCCAGTGCAATCAGCGAGACGATGAAGTCGACGACGCGCATCGATCCAAGCTTGCGGCAGTAGACGAGCGCCGCGACGGCAATCAGCATATAGATGAGAATGAATCCAAACGAGCTGAGCGTGCCGCAGTTGTTGAAGATGTCGATCGGCGCCACGCGCAAGGCCAGCGCGGCCAGGGCGACCCCCAGCGTGAGCGCGGTTACAAGCGTGACCGCGACGTTGGGCGTTCCGTGGCGCGGCTCCACGCGAGCCAGCACGGCCGGGAAGAGCCCGGCCGATGCCATCGCATAGGCGATTCGTCCGGCCGTCGTGATGCACGCCAAACAGACGGAGAAGGCGCTGCAGAGCGCGCCGGCGGCAATCGGCACGCGCAGAAATCCAATCCCGTATAACTGGGCGAGCGTTCCCATCGGAAAGGTCGCCGCGCCCAGCGGTTTGCCGGCGTGCGCGAAACCGACGATCTCCGCATAGGTCGCGATGACGAAAAACGCCGCGACGAAAAGGACGCTTCCGATCACCGCACGGGGTATGGCGACGAGCGGGCGGCGGGCCTCCGCACCGAATGCCGTGGCGCTCTCAAAGCCGACGAAGCTGAAGACCGCAAACGCGATCGATAGTCCCACGCCGCCCGGAAAACCGCCCTCGATTCGCAGTTGCGCGAGGTCGAGCGACGGTCCCCGGGCGACCAGCACGGTAACGACGACAATCGAGATGACCGTGACCGAGATCACTTCGAGCACGAGCATCACCAGCGCGGAGACTTGCACTCCGCGATACGCGGCTTGCCACGCGAGCAGCGCGATGACGGTGACGACGAGAAACGCAGACCACGAGGTCGAGCCGAAAAGCAAGCCGAGGAAGAGCGTCATCGCACCGAGTACGGCGGCGGCCACGAAGCCGTAGGCCCAGATCGCCGCCCAGCCCGCGATTGCGCCGGCCGCGCGCCCCAAGTGTTCGGCCACATAGTGGTACAGCGAGCCGGCGGAGGTCGAACGCCGCGCAAATTGGTTGATGCAGAGCGCGACGAAGGTCAGCATCGTGCCGCCGAAGACGTAGGCAAGCCACGTACCGTTCCCGGCAAGCGCATACATGTATGGGGCGATCAGGATCGGCGTCATGCTCGGCCCGATCAGGGCGATCGAGGTCGCGAGCACCTCGGCGAATGAAAGCGATCCGGCTCGTAGGGATGCGCGCGGCTCCATCGCTTAGGCTGCTCGCACCTCCGGATGTCGAGTTCCCCTGCCGGCCCGAAACTTCGCCCGAACGCGCGGGGTAGGACCGGACATGAAATTTCCCACGGCCCGGCCTGGAACCGCCCTCGCAATTCTCGGCGCGATCTGGCTGTGCGCCGCCGCTGCGGCCTCGGCTAAAGACTTCGTGCAGGACCAAGCGGGAATGTTTTCAACCGCCACCGTCGCGCAGCTCAACATGCAGATCTCCAGCTTCAACGCGGCAACCGGCAAAGAGATCGTCGTCCTCACGGTGCCGTCGCTAGGGGGCGCTCCTCTGCAGAGCGCTGCCCAGAACGCGTTCTCGCAGCAGAGCGTCGACGGCGTCCTGATCTTCGTCGCACGCGACGACCGGCGCGACATCATCGTGCCCGATCGCAATGGCGTGCAAGCCGGATGGTTCACGCCCGACGTGCTTCGCGACATCCGCACCTCGATGGAAGCGCAGTTCCGCAGTGAAAACTACGACGCCGGGATAACGGGCGCGGTAAGCGCCATCCTCAACATCTACCGCGCGCACCGCGGCGAGCTCAACCGGCCGCAGCCCGGTGGAGCCGGTGCTGCGGCGCCCGCTGCGCGCAACACTTCACGATTGGGGCATATATCGATGTTTTGGTGGGTCATCATCGCAGTTATCGGGTTTCTGCTTCTGCGTTCGGTACTGCGCGCGGTGTCGCGCCCGCGTTACTATGGAGGAAGCGCACCGCCCGCAGCGCCGCCCGGGACACCTCCGGGCCCGGGCTACGGGCCGCCGCCTGGTTATGGGTATGGGGGCTACGGCGGCGGCGGCAGCTTCTGGAGCGGACTGTTGGGCGGTCTAGGCGGAGCCTGGCTCGGTAACGAGCTCTTCCGCGGGGGCGGCGCCGGTGGAATCCTCCCCGGCGGATCCGGACAGAGCGCCCCCGATGCCGGCGGGAGCTGGGGCGCCAACGATTCCGGCGGCTGGCAGAGCGACGCGGGCCAATCCGACATGGGCAGCGCCAGCGGCGGCGACTGGAGCGGCGGCGGCTTCGGCGACTCCGGCGGCGGCGGTGGCGATTTCGGTGGGGGAGGCGGAGACAGCGGCGGAGGATGGTAGCGAGCTATGCACCTGCTCGCCGTCGTTCTCGCAGCCGTCTCTATCAATCCCGCGTATTTTGGCTCGCTGCACTGGAGGCTGATCGGCCCCTTTCGCGGCGGACGCGCGCTCGCGGTAACCGGCGTCCCGGGTGACCCGAACCACTTTTACTTCGGCGCCGTAGACGGCGGCGTCTGGGAAAGCAACGATGCCGGACGAACGTGGACGCCGGTTTTCGATCACGAAGCAATCGGCTCCATCGGCGCAATCGCCGTCGCGCCGAGCGATCCAAAGACGATCTACGTCGGCACCGGTGAGGCCGACATGCGTTCCGACATCGCGTACGGTGACGGCGTCTACAAGTCGACCGACGGCGGCAAGAGCTGGGCCCATCTCGGCCTCAACGATACCAAACAGATCGGCGCGATCGTCGTCGATCCGCACGACGCCAACGTCGCGTACGTCGCCGCCCTGGGCCATCCGTACGGGCCAAATGCAGAGCGCGGCGTCTTCAAAACGACCGACGGCGGGCATACGTGGAACAAGGTACTCTTCAAGAACGCCGATACCGGCGCGATCTCGCTGGCAATGGAGCCCGGAGACCCAAACGTCGTCTATGCCGCCCTTTGGCAGACGCGCCGGCCGCCGTGGAACGTCTATCCCCCTTCCAACGGCCCGGCGAGCGGTCTTTATAAAACCAGCGACGGCGGTGCGACGTGGACGCAGCTGACCAACGGACTGCCGCAGCGCGTCGGCCACATCGGCCTTTCGATCTCCGCGGCCGCGCCGCACCGCATCTACGCTAACGTCGATAGTCCGCCCGGTGCCGGCGGCGTCTTTCGCTCCGACGATGACGGCACGAGCTGGACTCGAACCAGCGGCGACCAACGGATCTGGCAGCGCGGCTGGTACTTCGGCGGGATCACCGCGGACCCGCGCAACCCCGACGTCGTCTACGTGATGAACACGGCGATGTATCGCTCGACGAACGCAGGGAAGACTTTCTCCGCGATTTTGGGAGATCCGACCGGCGACGACTACCATACGCTGTGGATCGATCCCGCCGACTCGGCCCGCATGATTCTCGGCAGCGATCAGGGCGTCGTCGTGAGCCTCAACGGCGCGAGGACGTGGAGCTCTTGGTACAATCAGCCGACGGCGCAGTTCTATCACGTCGCTACCGATGATGGCTTCCCGTACTCTGCGTATGGCGCTCAACAAGATTCCGGAGCCGCCATGGCGACGACGATGAGCAAGTACGGAACGCTCTCACAGCAAGATTTTCGACCGCTCGATGCCGGCGGCGAGAACGGCAATCTCGCTCCCGATCCGCGCCGTCACGGCATGGTCTTCGGCGACTCTAGCGGCGAGGGCGGTCCGACGGTAACGCGCGAGATACCGGCAACCGGCTGGGAGCAGAACGTCGATCCGATGCTGTCGCATCCCCAGACGATATGGCGCAACACCTGGACGCTGCCGCTGGCGTTCTCACCGGTCGATCGCACGTCGCTCTACTTCGCCCACCAAAATATCTTTCGTTCGCGCGACGGCGGCGAAACCTGGAAGATCGTCAGCCCCGATCTCTCGCGCGCCGACGAAGGCACGCCGGCAAATCTCGACGCACCGACGCTTGCCGACGACAACAACGTGCGCCGTCACGGCGTCGTGTATTCGATCGCGCCCTCGCCGCTGCGCGCCGGCCTCATTTGGGCCGGCACGGACGACGGTTACATCTGGGTCACGCGGCCTTCGACAAGCTCGGGGCAGGCTCTCAACTGGAAGAATGTGACGCCGCCGGAGCTTACCGCTTGGAGCAAGGTCGGAATCATCGAGGCCTCGCATTACAATCCCGCCGTCGCATATGCCGCGATCGACCGCCATCGCCTCGACGATTACAAGCCGTACATCTATCGCACGAGCGACGGCGGCGCAACGTGGGTTTCGATCTCGAACGGCATTCCTACGGGATCGTTCGTCAACGCCGTGCGTGAGGATCCGGTCCGCGCCGGACTCCTGTATGCCGGAACCGAGCGAGGCGTGTACGTCTCGTTCGACGACGGAGCGAACTGGCAGCCGCTGCAGCTCAATCTTCCGGTCACTTCCATCCGCGATATCGCCGTGCACGGCAACGACCTGGTGCTGGCGACGCACGGCCGCGCGTTTTGGGTGATGGACGATATCGCACCGCTGCGGCAAGTCACCCAAGCGGGTCGCGACCGGGCCTATCTCTTCGCGCCGGTCCCTGCGCGGCGGATCCGCCCCGGCAATCAGGAGGGGACGCCGCTGCCGCTCGACGAGCCGCAGGTCGACAATGCCCCGACCGGACTCTACATCGACTACTATCTGCCGCACGAGGCGCGCGGTCCGGTGGTTATCGAGATTCTCGCCGGCGACGGCAGCGTCGTGCGGCAGTGGTCGAGTTCGCAGCCGCCCAAAGCGGTCGATCCGCAATCGGTTCCCTTTACGACGCACTGGATCGAACGCCACCCTCTTCCCGAGACGGCTGCCGGAGCGCATCGCTTCGTTTGGGACTTCCACCAGGACACGTCCGACGGTCCGCTGCTCCCGCCGGGAAGCTATACCGTGCGTCTGCGCGTCGACGGAGCTTCCTACACGCGAGAAGCCCGCGTCGAGCGAGATCCGCGCATCGCCGCGAGCGACGCGGATCTATCCGCGCAGTACGTCTTGGCGCGCCGCATTGAAGCGCTGCGGGCCGAAGTGGCGCAGTCGCGCGCGAAGGCCGGAGAGTCTGCCAAGCGGGCCTCGCCGGAGCGCGCCCAAGCGATCGGCCGCGAGATCGCCGGTCAGGCGCCTCCCGCGAATCCCGACGATTCGATGGGAGTCTACTCGCACGACGTCACGAGCTTTCTCTTCCTCGAGAATCAGCTCGACTACCTCGAAAGCTCTGTCGAAAGTGCGGACGCCGCGCCCACGCCCGACATGCGCACCGGCTACGACCGGCTCGCGGCGATCTACAAACAGACCCTCGCGAAGTTCGAGGCGATCTCGAAGTAACTACCGGCCGGCCTGGAGCGTCTGCGAATACCAGCGCTCCAGATCGTCGTGGAACTGCGCGAGCGCGGCCGTGTGCAGATAAACCATGTGGCCGGATTCGTAGAAGCCGTAGCTGACGTGCGACTGCAGCTCCGGCGAGAGCTGTAGGTGATTGAGCGTGTAGACGGTCGCGAAGAACGGCGTCGCAAAGTCGTAGTAGCCGTTTGCGGAAAAGACTCGCAGATTCGGATTGTAGGCCATCGCCGCCGCTAGATCCTGAGCGGTATTGGTTGGAAGGGAGCCGTTGTGCTTCCAGTCCCACTGCCGGAACACGTTGATCTCCGGCTGATAGACCGCCGTCGTGCGGTAACCGAGAACGTCGCGGAGGTAGGAGTTTCCGGTCGCGACGAAGGCCGCATCGATCGCCGAATCCACGGCGTCGAAATCGGGCCGTTCCTGAAGACGATCGAGCATGTAGCTCGTATAACGCGCGTCGTAGCGTCCGAGCATGACGCCGCTGTCGCGGAAGAGCTCGGTTTCGAAGCGATAGTAGGGAATTCGCAGGTTCGAATCGCGGATGTAGCGTTCGGGGAGACCAGTGTATTCGTGCAGCTTGGCGACGACGTCGTTGTACGTGCCGGGCGAGAGATTCGCTCCCTGGGCGAGTGCGTTGAGGTACTCGTTCATCGCAAACGCCTCGACCTTCGGCAGCAGATCGCTCAGCGTCGTCTGGGGGCCGGGCAGCGCGTGGTGGTACCAAGCCGAGGCGGCCTCGGTGGGCAGGTACAGCGGAAATGCCCAGTCACCGCCGCCGATGGCGGTCGGAGTGAAATTCACGTCCCACGCGAGACCGAAGTCGAGAATTGAGGAGAGGAGCACGACGCCGTTGATGCCGACGCCTTTCTGCTGGAGCGCGTTGACGAGCATCGCCGAACGCGGAGTGCCGTAGGATTCGCCAAAGAGAAACTTCGGCGAATTCCAGCGGCCAAACGTCGAAAGATATCTGGAGACGAACTGCGCGAACGCCTGTACGTCCGGATCGACGCCATAAAATTCCTTCGGCGTTCCGGCTCCGAGGATCCGGCTGAACCCGGTCCCCGGCGCATCGATGAAAACCAGATCCGTGCGATCGAGCAGCGAGTAGGGGTTGCTATTCAACCCGAACGGAGCGTTCGGCGTCGGAACGCCGTCGCCGACCGAGACTCTGACCGGTCCGAACGATCCCATTCGCAGCCAAATCGTCGAACTGCCCGGCCCGCCGTTGTAGAGAAAGGTTACCGGCCGCGTGTGCGGGTCGACGCCGTCTTCGGTAAACGCCGTGTAGAAGATCGAGGCGGTCGTCTCGTTTTTATCGTTCTCCAACGCGATCGTACCGGCGCGCGCCGTGTACGGATAGACCTTCCCGCTAAGGGTTATGGTGTGTTTGCTTACCGCGTCGGGCACCGGCGCGTTGGGCCCGGGGGTCGGCGGCACGGCGACCGCTGCCGCTAGGATTACGGCGAGGCTAAACATTTTTCAGCGCTCCCGCGTACCAGCGTTCAAGGTCGTCGTGAAAGCGCGCAAGCGCGGTCGGGTGGAGATAGACCATGTGCCCCGATTCGTAAAAGCCGTAAGTGATGTTTCGCCGAAGCGCCGGCGCCAAATAGAGATGATCGAGCGCGTAGACCGTCGCGAAGAAGGGGGTCGCGAAATCGAAATAGCCGTTTGCGGAAAAGACCTTCAGGTTCGGATTGTACGTGATCGCTTGGGCCAGATCGGGCGTGACGTTGAGAATCTGAACGTTCGTACCGTGCTTGAAATCCCAGCTCTGCCCGCCGCCGTAGATGAGGTCGTAGATATTGGCGCGGTAAAGCAGCGGCGTGTTATAGCGCAGCACCTGGCGCAGGTAGTAGTTCGAGGTCGACGTGAACGCCGAGTCGATCGCCGCGTCGGTCGCATCCCAATCCGGTGAGACTTCGGGGCGGTCCAGCACGTACGTCTTGAAGCGCGAGTCGATGCGCCCGACGGTACGGCCTTGCTGTCGCAGCAGCTCGTTTTCGAATCGATCGTAGGGAATCCGCAAATTCGAGTTGCGGATGTAGGTTTCCGAGAGGCCGGTGTAGCGATGCAGCTTCGCGACGACGTCGTTGAAACGGTCCGGAGCGAGCTGCGCGCCTTGCCCGAGCGCATCGAGGTACTCGCCTAGAGCGAAGCTCTCCACCTCGGGAAGGATCTGCGAGAGCGGCCGCCTGTCGCCCAGCGCGTGATGATACCACGCCGTCGCCGTCTCGGTCGGGAGATAAAGGAGATATCCCCAGTCGCCGCCGCCGACCGGCGCACCGTCGTTATAGTCGATGTTGGAGTTCAAGAACGACGAAAGCAAGACGACGCCGTTGAGGCCGATTCCCGCGTTCTGCAAATAGTTCGCGAGCGCCGCAGAGCGCGTCGTGCCGTACGATTCTCCGAAGAGAAAGCGCGGCGAATTCCACCGGTTGAAGTTCGTGATGTAGCGCTGGATGAACTGGGCAAAGGCAGCGACGTCTTGGTCGACGCCCCAGAAATCGTCACGCTTTCCTGCCCCGATGATGCGGCCGAATCCGCTCCCGGGCATATCGATGAAGACGAGATCGGTCCGGTCGAGCAGCGAGTTGCCGTTGTCGACGAGCCGATAGGGGGGCGGACCCGCAAGCTGACCGATCGGCGTTTGCACTCGAACCGGCCCGAAGGAACCCATGCGCAGCCACATCGTCGAGCTTCCCGGGCCGCCGTTGTACAGAAAGGTTACAGCCCGCTTCGACGGGCTCGCGCCGTCGAGCGTGTAAGCGGTATAAAAGACGCGTGCCGTCGGTTGATCGCCGGCGTTGCGCAGCGTAATCGTTCCCGCGCGGGCGGTGTACGCCAGCGTCCTGCCGTCGAGGACGATCCGATGATGGGTGACGGCATCGGGCGTCAGCGGCGGTATCGGCGGCGGCTTCGCGGCGCTCGCGGGCAGGCTGGACGCCAGAGCCGCAGCTGCAACAATCAGAATGCGTAGCGATGTAACGTGCAATACGAGGACCTCCCAATGCGATGCCGACTATCGTCGGTACGGTTCCGGGGTCCTGCTAGTTTCGTACAACTCGGCGCGTAAGCGTTCGATCGCTCCGGCGATCGAGTCAAGATACGGCAGCATCGAACTCTTTATCCGGCGCAGACGTTCCGCGCCTGCCGCGGTAATCGCGTAGACTCGGCGGGAACGCTTGGTCGGATTTTCCCACGAAGCGGTCACGAACCCGCGCTCTTCGAGGCGTCGCAGCAGCGGATAAATCTTGTTGGTATTTACCGCGACGAGGTCGCCGCAGATCTCGTGGATACGCTGCATCAGGCCGTAACCGTGATCCGGCCGGCACTCGACGAGGTGGAGGATCAGGGCAGGAAAGACCGTTTTGCTCTTGATCGGCCCGCGAACGACTTCGTCGATCCGCTGGGAGGCGGAGGTCATGCGGGCGCGTGCACCGCGGTCGCACCCTCGTACGCCCGCTCGATCTCGGCGGCATAATGCTGCTCGACCATCCGTCTTTTGATTTTCATTGATGGAGAGAGCTCGCCGCGTTCGACGCTAAACTCGTGCGGTACGATCACGATCTTGCGCACCTGCTCGTAGCCGGCGAGCGCAGCGGTCTGCGTGTGAACCTCCCGCGTCAAAAAGACGCACACGTCGTCGCGGGCCGCCATGCCCTCCGGCTCGGTTCCAGCGGGAATCTGCGGAATCGCCAATCGCAGGAACGTCCAGTTCGGGCAGATCAGCGCAATCGGAAACGGACGTCCCCTGCCCACGACCAGCGCCTGCGCGACGTAGATCGATCGCTTGATATTCGCCTCGATCCGCGCCGGCGCGATCCACTTGCCGGTATCGGTCTTGAAGATCTCGCCTTTCCGGTCGGTAATGCGCAGAAACCCGGCCGCGTTGCGTTCGCCGATATCGCCGGTGTGCAGCCAGCCGTTCTCCAGCGCCGCGACGGTGGCTTCTTCGTTGTGATAGTAGCCGTGCATCACGTTTCGTCCGCGGACGAGCACCTCGCCGTCGCCGGCGATCTCGACCTCGACGCCGGTGATCGGCCGCCCGACGGCACCGTATTCGTTGGCGCTCAAGCGGCTCACCGAGACGATGGGCGACGTTTCGGTCAGCCCGTAGCCCTGCATGATCGGAATGCCCATCGCCAAGAACGTCATTGCCGTATCGCTGTGGAGCGGAGCGCTCCCGCTGCAGAGAAACTCGACGCGATCGAGCCCCAGCGCCGGCGGGATCTTACCGAGTACCAGCCGCTTGGCAAGCGCGAACGTTAGCGACTGCCGCCCGGACGGTCCGTTGCCCAGCACTTTTGCGGTCATGTAGGCGCGTCCGGCCTCGAGCGCCCACGGCACCAACCGCGCGCGCAGGCCGCCGGCAGCCAATGCCTGACCCTTCACCCCCGCGAGCACACGATCGAAGATGCGGGGGACCGACGTCATCTCAGACGGCCGCACGTCCTTGAGATCGGCAAGCAGCTCGCCGGGATCGTGACAGATGAAGTACCGTACCTTCGCAAGCAGGTAGATGTAGATCAGCGTGTGCTCGTAAATGTGCGAATACGGCAGCACGGAGATCACGTCGCGCCCCGCCTCCATGCCGTCGAAACCGCATTCCAGCGAGACGCGCGCGTCAAACGCCAAGTTGTCGTGCGAGAGCATGACGCCTTTGGGCGCTCCGGTCGTTCCAGACGTGTAGATCAGCACCGCGAGATCGTCGGGGTGCAGCGCCGCCTCGTAGGTTGCGGGGAGCTCCGGGTGCGCGGCGCGGACCTCCGCGCCGCGTGCTTCGAAAGCGGCCAAGCCATCCTCGCCGCGGGAATCGAAGACGACGACGCGCGGCAGCGGTGCCCCCAATTCACGCAGCCGCGCCAGCGTCTGCGCTCCGTCGACGAAAATCAGTCGCGCACCGGAGTGCTCGATGATGTACGCGGTGTGGTCGAGGGCCTGGGTGGGATAGATTGGGACGACGACGCAGCCGGCAAAGAGTGCCGCGAAATCGCAGACGATCCAGTCGACGCAGTTGTGTGAGACGAGCGAAACGCGGTCGCCGGCGGCCAAGCCGGCATCGCGGATCGCACAGGCGAGATCGACGACGCGTTGCAGCAGCTGGGCGCTTGAGGCCGGCGTCCAGTGCCCTTCGACGCGCTCGACCAGCACCTCATCGCGCGGCTCCGCAAGGGACTCGCGAATAAGGCTTGGGAGCGTCTGCTTTGGCGGGAGCTCCGACTGCATGCCGCAATCTCAATGCGCAGCCCGTCGCGGGATGACCTTTTGTGCGAAGGATCGGGAGCGCCGCAAGAGCTTCCTAAGGCTGCCGAAGATAGGCCCGAGCACGTTCCAAACGGCCCTGCGTCACGCCAGCAACGTCGAGCAGCTCGTCGAGCGACGAAAAAGGACCCTCGCGTTCGCGCAGTTCGATAATGCGCTGCGCGATCGCCCGTCCAATTCCGGGGACCGCCCCGAGCACAGCCGCATCGGCGGCATTGATGTCGACGCTCGCCTCGACCGGCGTGTGCGCGCGGTGGCGCCCACGGCGTGCCTGCCGGTGAACGGCGGGCGCCTGCCCTGCGGCGGGAACGTCGACCTCGTCCCCATCGCCGGCCGGCGCGGCGAGGTTGACCCCGGCCGCGTCGGCCTGCGGACTCAAACCGCCCGCCAGTTCGACCGCCCGCGCGTACCGGTCGCCAAATTGCAGATGGTAGAGGCCGGGCCGGCGTACCGCGCCCGCGACGTAAACGACCACCTCCCCGCTCTGCGCCGGGTGACGCGGCCGGTGCGCCTGGCGCGGATCCGCTGAGGGAGATGCGCTTGCGGGTGCCGCCGGCAGAGCGGCCGTCTCGATCGCGCTGCGCGGCGCCGAGTGGTGAAAAGCGAAAGCCACGGCCGCGACGAGCGCGGCGGCGAGCGTAATTCGTAGTATCATGGCCGTCCATCACGACGGCGCCCTGCGTTGCAAAGGGTAGCGGCGCGGCCGCCGGAGCGTGTACGATGCTCTTCATGGCCGAAAGCTACGACTTCGCTTCGATCGAACATAAGTGGCAGTCGCGCTGGGAGCGCGACGCGTCCTATCGCGCGCCCAACCAGAGCGAAAAGCCTAAGTACTACGCGATGGAGATGCTGCCGTATCCCTCCGGCGATTTGCACATCGGCCACGCGAAGAACTATTCGATCGGCGACGCGGTCGCGCGCATGATGCGGATGCTCGGCTACAACGTGCTGCACCCGATGGGCTGGGATGCCTTCGGCTTGCCGGCAGAAAACGCCGCGATCGCGCGCGGCGCCGATCCGGCAGCCTGGACCACCGAAAACATCCTCAACATGCGCCGCCAGATTCGCTTGATGGGGACGAGCTACGACTGGTCGCGCGAGATCGCGACCTGCGAGCCCGAGTTCTATCGCTGGAATCAGTGGCTCTTTTTGCGTCTTTACGAGCGCGGCCTCGCGTATAAACGTGAGGCGCCGGTCAACTGGTGCCCGCAGGATCAAACCGTGCTCGCCAACGAGCAAGTCCAAGACGGACGCTGCTGGCGCTGCGGTCACCTGGTCGAACGCCGCAATCTTTCGCAGTGGTTTCTCCGCATAACCGCCTACGCCGACCGCCTGTTGGAAGACCTCGACCAGCTGCCGGGCTGGCCCGATCGCACGCGCACGATGCAGCGTAACTGGATCGGACGCAGCGAAGGCGCGACGTTTGCTTTTGCGGTGGACGGTCTCGACGCCGGCATCGAGGTCTTTACGACGCGCCTCGACACCGTGTACGGCGTCACGTTTTTGGCCGTGGCCGCCGAGCATCCAATCGTCGCCGCGCTCGAGAGAATCATCTCGGCCGAGCGCAGCGCGCAGATCGCCGCCTTCGCCGAGAGCTTGAAGTCGAAGTCCGAGCTCGAGCGCACGAGCCTCATGGAAAAACGCGGCATCTTTACCGGTGCCTACGCGATTCATCCGCTCTCTCGCGAACGCGTTCCGATCTGGGTTACCAGCTACGTCCTTGCCGATTACGGCACCGGCGCGGTCATGGGCGTGCCGGCGCACGACGAACGGGACTTCGAGTTTGCGCGCAAGCACGCGCTCCCGGTCGTCACCGTCGTCGTTCCTCCAGATGAAGCCGAAGTCGTACCGGATGGTTCCTTCGTCGAAGACGGGCGCCTCATCGCCAGCGACGATTTCAGCGGAATGTCGAGCGAACGCGCCCGCGCGGCGATTGCCGCGCGGCTCGAGACGTTGGGAATCGGCAAGCGCAGCGTCAACTACAAGCTGCGCGATTGGTTGATCTCACGCCAGCGTTATTGGGGAACGCCGATTCCGATCGTGTACTGTCCGCGCTGCGGCGAAGTTCCGGTTCCCGACGAAGATTTGCCGGTGCTCCTGCCGCCGGGGGTGCGCTTGGGCGGTGAGGGTTCGCCGCTCGCTTCGGTCGCGGAGTTCGTCGAAACTAAGTGTCCGTCGTGCGGGGAACCCGCACGACGCGAGGCGGATACGATGGACACGTTCTTCGAATCAAGCTGGTACTATCTGCGCTACCTCGATCCGCACAACGACCAGTTGCCGTGGTCCCTCGCGCGGGCGCAACAGTGGATGAACGTCGACCAGTACATCGGCGGCGCCGAACACACCGTGCTTCACCTGCTCTACTCACGCTTCTTTTATAAGTTCTTTCACGATCGCGGCTGGGTCGAGGGCCCCGACGAACCCTTCGCGCACCTCTTCCACCAGGGCATGGTGCTGCGCGACGGCGAGAAGATGTCGAAATCTCGCGGCAACGTGGTCGGTATCGACGAGACCGCGGAAAAGACCGGGGTCGACGCGATGCGGCTCTTCCTGCTCTATGTGACGCCGCCGGAAGATACGAGCGACTGGACCGACGAGGGAATCAGCGGCCGCGTACGCTTGCTGCACCGGATCTGGCGAGCCTGCCGGCCCTTCTTGGAACGCGCCGCGCCGGAGCGCGGCGAAAGCGGCCGCGCTCTGCCGCCGGCCGAATCGAACGATGACAAGGCGCTGCTGCGCGCCGTCCATCTGGTCGCAAAGTCGGCCGTCGAGGAGACGCTCTCGCGCCGCTTCCATTACAACACGACGATTGCGAAGCTCGACGAACTCGTAAACGCGATGACGGCCGCGGCGGGCACGAGGCCCGATTCGCCGGCGCTCCTTTACGCCGTGCGCTCGATGCCGATCCTGATCGCGCCGTTCGCGCCGCACATCGCCGAAGAGCTGTGGGAAGGGCTCGGCAACCGCGGATCCGTGCACCTGGAGTCGTACCTCGAACCCGACGAACGAGCGCTCGTGCTCGAAGAGATTACACTCGTCGTTCAGGTGAACGGGAAGGTTCGCGCCCGCATCCGGGTCCCGGCGTCGATCGCTCGAGAGCGGGCATTGGCGCTCGCCCTCGAAGAGCCCAACGTTCACGCTCATCTCGAAGGGAAGCCCGTGCGCAAACAGATCTACGTCCCCGGCAAGCTGGTCAACATCGTCGCATGATCTCGCCGCAGCAAATATCCACTAGCGTCTGCATCGTCGGCGGAGGACCGTGCGGCATGATGCTTGGCGTGCTGCTCGCGCGCGCCGGGGTCGACGTGGTGGTGCTCGAAAAATATCCGGACTTCTTTCGCGATTTCCGCGGCGACACGATCCACCCGTCGACGCTGGACCTGCTCTTCGAGCTGGGCTGGCTCGAAGAGTTCTTGGCGCTGCCGCACAACCAGTTTGCGACCGTCGGCGCAAACATCGCGGGAGAGAACGTCCAAGTCGCAGACTTTTCGCATCTGCGCACGCACTGTAAGTTCGTGGGCATGATGCCGCAGTGGGACTTTCTGAATTTTCTTGCCGCGCAGGCAAAACGCTATCCGACGTTCCACTTGCTGATGAAGACCGCCGGAACCGCGCTGATTGAAGAGGGCAGCCGCACGACCGGCGTACGCGCCGTGGGGCCCGATGGCGAGCTCCAGATCGATGCAAAGCTCGTTGTGGGAGCCGATGGACGTCACTCGACGGTGCGCGCGCTCGCGGGCTTGACCGTCGACAACCTCGGCGCCCCGATGGACGTTCTGTGGATGCGCATCTCCAAAAGCCCCAGCGACCCGACCGCAGCACTTGGAAGGCTGATAACTGGTCACTTGATGGTCACGCTCGACCGCGGTGACTACTGGCAGGTGGCGTACATCATCGCCAAAGGCTCGTACGACGCGCTTAAAAGCAAGGGGATCGAAGCGCTGCAGGAATCGATTGTAGAGGTTGCACCGTTTTTCTCCGACCGCGTCACCGAGATCGACGATTGGTCGAAGGTCTCGATGCTCGAGGTGCGCATCGACCGCCTCGAGCACTGGCACAAACCTGGGCTGCTCTGTATCGGTGACTCTGCGCACGCGATGTCGCCGATCGGCGGCGTCGGGATCAATCTCGCGATTCAAGACGCGGTCGCGACGGCCAATATTCTTGCGCCGGTGCTGGCCGCCGGGGACGCCCCGAGCGACGACGACTTGCAGCGCGTCCAAGAGCGTCGCATGTTTCCGACGAAGATCACCCAAGACTTTCAGCTGTTCATTCAAAATCGCGCGATCGATCCGCTCTTACATGGCGCGCAGATTACGCGGCCTCCCCTGGCCGTGCGCCTCTTCGACGAGTTTCCGCTCCTGCGCCGCCTTCCCGCGCGGCTGATCGGCGTCGGCGTACGCCCCGAGCACATCCGAACTCCAGACGCGTTCCCCTAAGAGTTCCTCGTCCGCCAGTTTTGCGGCCGGCTCCGGTGGGCAAGCTAGGACAGCAACTTTTTCGAAATCACTAACACTCTTGAGATAGGAGTCGCGCGATGTTTGAAGACGATCAGTTCCGCAGCGAGGGACCTGCCGACGGCGGTGCTTCCGGGCGGCCGGGAGTTCACGACGGCGGCGCGGATGGCGGTGCCGACGGCGGAGCCGAAGGGCCGGCCGACGGCGGTGCTTCGGGAAGGCCGGGGGTTCACGACGGCGGTGCCGACGGCGGCGCCGAAGGGCCGGCCGATGGCGGCGCGTCGGGTAAACCGGGGGTTCACGATGGAGGTGCCGACGGGGGCGCTGACGGCGGAGCCAATCGCTGACCCGCTATTCCGCATCACCGGACTCAAACTCGAGGAGTTCGGCGCGCGGTACTGGGATGCGGCGCCGCTGGTTGCAACGGCGGCGCAGCTTCCCGGCGACGGCTTCGATGATTTGCTCTCGCTTGGTGCGGTCGACGAACTAGTATCGCAGCGAGGGCTGCGCACGCCCTTCGTACGGATGAGCAGGGACGGCGAGCTCGTATCGTCGTCCCGCTTTACGCGCAGCGGCGGTGCGGGGGCCGAGATCTCCGATCAAGTCGCCGACGATAGCGTGCTCGTCGAGTTCGAGGCCGGCGCAACGCTCGTGCTGCAAGCGTTGCATCGAACGTGGTTCCCCATCCAAACCTTTGCTCGCGAGCTTTCGGCGCAGCTGGGACACCCCGTCCAGGTCAATGCGTACGTAACGCCTCCGCAGAACGCCGGGTTTGCGCCGCACTACGACGTTCACGACGTGTTCGTGCTGCAGTTCGCGGGCCGCAAGCGTTGGCGAATTTACGAGCCGGTACTGAATGCCCCGCTGCGCGATCAGCCGTGGCAGGAGCGACGAGCGGCGGTCGAGGCTCGCGCTGCGCAAACGCCGCTCATCGATCGCGTTCTCGAACGCGGCGACGTGCTGTATTTACCCCGCGGGTACATCCACGCGGCGACGTCGCTGGAGGAAATTTCGGGCCACCTGACCATCGGCGTCCATCCCGTCACGCGGCGAATGCTCGCCGACCATGCGCTCGCGTCGCTTTGCTACGATGCGGAGTTACGCCGGTCGCTGCCGATTGGTGTGAATCTCTGCGACGAAAAGGCCATTGAAACAGATTTCGCCGCGACGATCGCGGCGCTTCGGACCGCGATCGACCGTTTGGATCGCAAAGCCGCGGCGAGCGGAATCGCGAAATATCTCGCGTCGGCAATGCGGCCGGCCGCGATAGCACCGTTCGATCAAATCGCCGCGTCGGCCGAACTCGCCCCGGAGCGACGCGTGCGCCTCCGGCCCGGACTGCGCGTGCTGGTGCACGACGGCAGCGAGCAGGTCGTCATAGCGTTACCGGATCGAGAAGTTGCGTTGCCGGCGGTCTTTGGCGAGGCCGCGCGCGTGGCAGCGTCCGGCTCTTCCGTTTCGGCAGCCGAACTGCCAGGCATCAACACCGAGCAGGGAATGGCCCTTCTTGCCACACTGCTGCGCGCCGGCGTCCTCGTCCCCGTGTGACGAACGGTTCGGCATTTCGCTGTGCCGTCGCGGCCGAGACGCGCGGCGATCCGATGATCGGCACGGCTCCGCCGCAGACGCGCCTGCTCCTCGTTCACCAGCCGGGAGGGTGGGGACCGCGCGGCTTAGTCGAGAGCCGATGCGACCCGGAGGTGGCGCGCCGCATCGATGCTGCCGCCGCCGATGCGGGCATGCGTCTGCAGGCGATTCGGCTTCCAGGCAGACACGACGCCGCCGCAACGGCCGGCGGTTACGACGTAGCGATCGCCGATACGCGCAGCAGCCCGGCTACGACGACGTGGTGGCGCGTACGCGAGTTGGCGGAGATCGCCGCGGAACTTGAAACCGGGGGTCCACACCGTAGGCCTGTCGCAATCGATACGGCTCCGCTCTACCTGGTCTGCACGCACGGCAGGCACGATGCGTGCTGCGCGCTGCGCGGCAGACCGGTCGCGCAAGCGTTGCAGCAGATCCGCCCCGACCGCGTATGGGAAACGACACATCTTGGCGGCGACCGTTTCGCGGCCAACCTCTTGATCTTACCGACCGGCGAACTCTACGGACGCGTGCCGGCGCAACTCGCAGCGGAACTCGTTGAGCGCACCGATGCCGGCGAACTGCTGCCTTCGCTGCTGCGCGGCCGCATCGGCCTCGCACCAGTGGTACAAGCAGCGCTCGCGTTCGCGCATCAGCAACTCAACGTTGTCGAGCGAGACGCGCTAACGGTGGGCTCCATCCGTTGGCTCGAAAACGAACGTGCCGAAGTGGAGGTAATCGATCGCCGGCACAGATCGATCGTTACCGTCGAAACGACGGTTAGCCGCGCCGCTGCGCTGACGTGTCGCGGGCCGGAAAACGCACGCGCACGCGAATACCGGGGAGTCCGGCTGGACTCCGCCGTCTAGGCCTCCGAACCAAAGAGCGAGTCGTAGAGCTTGCCGCCGATCGCACCGCCGACGATCGGTGCGACCCAGAAGAGCCAGAGCTGCGCAATCGCCCAGCCGCCCACGTAGACCGCGACGGCGGTGGAGCGCGCCGGATTGACCGAGGTGTTCGTCACCGGAATGCTGATGAGGTGGATGAGCGTCAGCGCGAGTCCGATCGGAATCGGCGCAAATCCGGCGATAACGCGCTTGGCCGTCGACCCGGCGATGATGAAGATGAACATGCCCGTCATTACGAGTTCGCAGACGGCGCAGGCGAGCAGTGAGAAGTGGCCCGGCGAGTGATCGCCGTAACCGTTTGACGCAAAGCCGTTCGCCGTCGTAAACCCGGCCTGGCCGCTGGCGATGATATAGAGAACGCCGCCGGCGATGACGCCGCCGATCACCTGCGCGACGATGTACCAAATGACGTCTTTTCCGGGAAAGCGGCGAGCCGCCCACAGGCCGACGGTCACGGCGGGATTGATGTGACACCCCGAAATGCCGCCGATCGCGAAGGCCATCGTGAGCAGCGTGAGCCCGAAGGCCAGCGCCACGCCGGCAAATCCGATACCGAGATTGGGAAAGGCAGCCGCGAGTACGGCGCTGCCGCAGCCGCCGAGAACCAGCCAAAACGTACCAATGAGCTCTGCTGCGAGTCGTTTAGAGAGAGGCATAGGCGACCTCCATATCTTTGACTACGTCGAGTAGGGCTTGCGTTCGCTCGCTCCTGCGGCGCACCTTCTCATCCGAATCCCTCTCTGGCGAGCATCTCTGTGTAGATTTCGCGCACGCGCTCGAGCGTGTCGATTTCCTCCGGCGGCTTGTCGTCGCGAATTCGAACGATCCGCGGAAAGCGCAGGCTGAAACCGCTTTCGTGCAGATCGCTGCGCGCAATGACGTCGAACGCTACCTCAAGGACGATCGCCGGCTCGACTGGGATCTCCGACGCTCGCGCCTTCGCTCGACGCCGTTGGGGCGCGATCCGGTGAGCGAGAAACCAGGGCGTCAGTCCGGCGATCTCCGCGTCGGTCAATCCCGAGTACGCTTTACCGATGACGACCGGCTGCCCGTCGTCGCCGCGCACCGCAAACGTGTAGTCGGAGAGCACGCCGGAGCGTTTGCCGTGCCCCCATTCGACCGCGACGACGACGGCGTCGAGCGTCGACAGCTCGCGTTTGAGCTTGAGCCACCACTTTCCGCGGCGGCCAGGGAGATACGGGGCATCCGCGCGCTTGAGCACGAGGCCTTCGTTCCCCCGGGCGCGAGCCGCGTCGAAGCGCGCGTTGATTTCGGCGGCCGGCGGTTCGCGCACGAGATCGTACGGAGCAATCGTCGCGAACGCGGACGGCAGCTCGAGCGTTGCGAGCCGCTCCCGGCGCGCGATCAGCGGTTCGTCGATCAGCAGTTCGCCGTCGTACGCGAGCACGTCGAAAACGGCGTATGAGATCGGAACCTCGCAACGCAGCGACTCCTCGACGACTTTGCGCTGCAGCCGCGCCTGCAGCGTACGAAAGGGGAGCACCCGCCCGTCTCGCATCGCGACGATCTCTCCATCGAGGATGACCTCGTGCTGGATCGCGGCCAGTGCATCGATCAGTTCCGGATAGGCGGCCGACACGTCGTTGAGCCGGCGCGAGTACAGACGCGCTTGCCGATCGCGGATGTGAGCCTGAGCGCGTATCCCGTCGTATTTATCTTCGACGAGCCACGCATCGCCGTCGAGATCGCCGTAGCTATCGCCGTACGGAATCGGCGTGGCGAGCATGAACCCGATCGGCGTACCGTACTCGACGCGGAGCTCGTCGAGCGTTCCGTGCTTGGCGGCAAGCGCGACCGCGCCGACGTCGCCCGCCGCCATCAGCCCCCGGCGAACGGCCGCGGGAGCTGCACCGAACGCCTCGCCGATGGCTTCGAGCACCAAGCCTTCTCGCAGGCCGACGCGCAGGTCGCCCGTGACGATCTTCACGACGTACGTTGCGGTCTGCGGGTCCTCGCATGCGCGCAGGATGCGTTCGAGCACCGCCTCCCGGAGGCGTCCCGAACGTTTTCCCGACGCACCGGCGATCTCGCCGAAGAACGCGTCGAGCATCGCCGGTGTCAGGCGATCGGCAAAGAGCGTCGCCTCGCGCGGCGTACGGACGAGACGACCCAATGCCGCGCCCAGATCGCCCGTCGCGCGGTACGCCGCTTCCAAGGCCGCGTCGTCGAAATTCCAGACTCGGCGCGCGGCCTCGACGATCGTTCGGCCGCCTACGGAGAGTTTACGCCGGTCGCGTGCCGCAAACGGCGTGCCGGTGAAGAAACGCGTCGCCGCGACGAGATCCGCGTCGTCGAGCGAGCGCAGGTACTGCGCGAGCGCGGCAACTTTTTCGAGCTTGGCTGAGGTCGAGCCGATCAGCTGCGCGGTTAGAGCGAAGCGCTCCATCGCTCGAAGTATTCGTACGTCGCGGCAATGCCGTCGCTCAGTGCCGTCGACGGCGTCCACCCGAGCTCCGCGGCCGCTCGCGAGGCGTCGAACTGTGCGGCCCGCGCGTCTCCGACGCGCGCCTCGCTGTGTTCGACTGGCGCTTCGAAGCCGCTGATCGCAACGAGCTGGCGATAGATCTCGTTCACGCTGGTCTGCACGTTGGTTCCGATGACGTAGCACTCGCCCGAACCGCGCTCGAGCGCCGCGAGGTTCGCGCGTGCGACGTCTGCGACGTACACGTAGTCGCGCGTCTGCTCGCCGTCCCAGTCGATGCGCACCCCCTTGTGGGCCAAGAACTTACCGATGAAGATCGAGATCACGCCGGCCTCGCCGTTGGGATCTTGGCGCGGCCCGTAGACGTTGCCGTACCGAAGGGCGGTGAAATCGAGATTCCGGGAGGCCTTGAAGAAACGCAGGTAGTGCTCGGCCACCATCTTCGTGATGCCGTAGGGCGAGCTCGGGCGCTGCGGCATATCGTCGGTAATCGGCAAATGGTCCGGCGTGCCGAAGCTCGCACCGCTCGAGGCGAAGATCACCTTTCGCGCACCCGACCGCTGCGCGTGCTCGAGCACGTTGAGCAGGCCGACCACGTTGACTTGCGCGTCGTAGATGGGATCTCGCGAAGAGATCGCCACCGAGTGCTGGGCGGCGTGATGGCTGACGACTTCCGGCGCGAAATCGGCGAATATCCGGCCGATCGCCTCGTCGCGAATATCCATGTGAACCAATGAGACGCCCTCGGGAACGTTGGCGCGCCGTCCGCCCCCATGTTCCCAGAGCGAATCGACGATCAGCACGTCGTGGCCCGCCGCGAGATACGCGTCGGCAATGTGCGACCCGATGAAACCGGCGCCTCCGGTAATCACAACGCGCATCGTCGCGCTCCGTTACGCTGTGCCGACTAGCCGGCGCGCCGGGTCGTCGCAGGGGGATGGCGATGCCATCGTGGGGACTCCTTTGCTGTTCGGTCGCGACCTTGTTAGGAACGCTAGCCGTTACGCCGCTCTCCGCCGATTTCCGCCCCGTGGAGGCAATCGGTTTGGCGGCGTTGGCCGTTTATCTCTGTTTTGGCCGCGAGTCGCCGCGCTTTCGCGTCGTCGTATTGCTCGCCCTGGTCGCCGCCGCGTCGAACGCGCAACTCCGCCACAACGGCGAGCGGATAGTGCAGGAACGCCGCACGGCCCGGTACGCCGCGACGCTGCTCGACCGAGAAGTCACCGACGACGGATCGACGGCAATGACGCTCGCGCTCGACGACGGTACGATCGTGCTCGGCCGCCTGCGTTCTGAGGCACGAACTCCCGGAGCGCAGCTGATCGTGCGAGGCCGGCTCGCGCCGTTCGACGATGCACGAAATCCCGGCGAGCCGAGCGAACGCGCGATCGAGCACGACCGTGGCGTCGACGGACGGCTCGACGAAGCCGAGATCCTCTCCTCCTCCGGCTCGCACTGGAGTGCGGCGATCGCTCTGGCGCAATTGCACCTGTGGGCACACGAGCGATTGCGGGAGCGTCTCGGCGAACCGGCGGCTTCGGTGCTTGCGGGCGAGCTGTGGGGAGAACGCTCGGCGCTGCCGCCGCTCTTGCGCAGCGAGTTTCAAGAGACCGGCACCGTACACGTGTTGGTCACCGCCGGTCTGCACGTGGGCGCGGTGACCGCACTCTGCCTGCTCCTGCTTTCGCTGGCCGCGCTGCCGCGCTGGTCGACCTGCGCGCTCGCCATCGCGCTTGCGTGGGCTTTCGTCTGGTGGAGTGGAGCGCAGCTGCCCGCCGAGCGCGCCGCCACGATGGCATCGCTTGCGCTGATTGCACGCGCTTGCGGCCGCGCGACGTTTTCATTCAACTCGCTCGCCGGCGCCGCGATCGTCGTCGCGTACTTGCGCCCCCAGAGCGTCGCCAGCGCGTCGTTTGCGCTTTCATTCTCTTGCGTCGGCGCCATCTTCGCCTGCGCGACCCCAATCGAGCGCGCGATCGAAGCGCACGTCGCCTTACCTGCGCGCGTACGTGAAGGGCTGATGCTCACGCTGGCGACCCAGCTCGGAACGTGGCCGCTCGGCGCGGCCGTCTTTTTGCAGTTTGCGCCCTACGCCGTCGCGGCAAACCTCGCGGTGGTTCCCTGCGTCGCCCTGACGATGGCGTTGGGCGCGGGGCAGCTCGCGCTGAGCTGGTGCGAACCGTTAGCCGCTGCGTGCGCGAACCTCAACTCATGGCTGCTCGCGTGGATGCTCGGCGTCGTGCAGACCGTCGCCGGAGCACCATACTCCGTGCTGCCGATGACACCGGCGCCGGCGTGGTGCATTGCGTTCTACGACGTCGCGCTGCTCGCGGCGCCCGCGCTTTGGAACAAAGGCGCACGCACGCCGGCGGCCGCCGCGCTTGCGCTTGCAACCGGCTTCGTACTCTGGCCGCCGCAGACGTTCGACGGACGTCTGCGCATAACGGTCCTCGACGTGGGACAGGCCGACGGAATCGTGATTCAAACGCCGCGCGGCCACGCGCTCCTGGTCGACGCCGGCGGACGCCTCGAACGAGGCTCGCGTAACGGCGATTCGGTCGCCGAACGCGTCGGCGAACGGACGGTCGTGCCGTTCCTCTTACGACAGGGGATACACCGGCTCGACGCACTGATTCTGTCGCACCCGCACGGCGATCACGCGGGCGGCGTCGCGCCGGTACTTCGCCGGATAGGCGTCGCTGCGTTCGACGACGGCGGCCAGAGCTACAGCGGCCACGCGTATCGCGACGCGATCGCGACCGCCCGCGGGGCGGGCGTGCCGATTTTTTACCCGCGCGCCGGTCTACGCTGGCAGACCGACGACGGCGTTACGCTGAGGTTCATCGGCCCTTCCTTGCCCTTCATCGGCGGAGGCAACGCGATCAACAGCAACTCGCTGGCGTTCGTGCTCGACTATCGTGGGTTTCACATGCTCTTTACCGGCGATGCCGGAACTGAAGCGGAGCAGCGGTTTCTGCGCGAAGGAATCGATTTGCGCGCCGGCGTGCTCAAGGTCGGCCACCATGGCTCGGCCTATGGATCGTCGCCGGCGTTCATCGCGGCGGTGGCTCCGCGGGTTGCGATCGTCTCGGTCGGGCGGCACAACCTCTTCGGGCATCCCGCAGCGTCGACCCTGGAGACGCTACGCCGATTCGGCGCGCGCATCTACCGTACCGACGAAGACGGGGGCGTCGGCGTCGTAAGCAATGGAGCGGGCTTCACCGTTTCGAGTTTTCTGCCGGCCAAACTCTAGCGTATTAGCCGGCGACGCGCTCGAGAGAGGCGCGATCCCAATGGCCGAGATTTGCCGCAGCTTCGTAGGTCGACTCGAAGAAGCCCAGGACAATGCGATCGGGATCCGGCGAAGCTCGCGCGCTCTCGTACGGCAGCAAAAACTCGCGCATCGCGCCGTTCCAGACTCCGGGCGTCGCGACGGCGGCATCGGCGAAACCGTTGGGCTCGGGATAGGCGTAGGCATAAAACGAGGCTTCGATTCCTGGCCCGCCCGGCCAAAACCCGACGCTGTACTCTTCGTGCGAATACGCTTCGCGCGTCACAAAGTCGGGCAAGTTCGGAACGCTGGGATGCAGGGGTGCGCGGCGTCCGGAGAAGCGAGTCGCCGACAAATCGAAGCTTCCCCAGAAGAAATGCACGGGGCTGGCCTTGCCGATAAAGCCGGCGCGGAAAATCTTGCAGAGGCGATCGGCCTGCAGCAGTGCCCGGAAGAAGCGCTCCACATAAGGCGCATCGTAGGACCCGTGAATGGTGTCGCGCTCGAACGCGATCGCGCCGGCGATCTCGCTGGGCATCGTATCGATCCGCACGGAGAAATCGAGCGCCCGCAGCTCGTCCATCAGCCGTTCGTAGAATGCAGCAACCGTCATCGGCTCGAGCGCAAATCCGGCGTGCTCGCCGTCGCAGCCGTCGAGCTGGAGCCGGTGTTGCAAAAAATCAAAGGTAATCGCGAAGGAACGCCCGTCACCGTAGGGCATCGCCGCGGTCGTAAGCCCGCTCGGGGTCACGTAGAGGGCAACGTTCCACCACTGATTGATCGGCGGCGTCAGCCGCAGACGGATCTTGCCGACGATCTGCGTCCATAGGTGGAGCGTCGCCAGGCTCTCTTTCCAATCGTCGTAGCGAAGCGTTGGCCAGCGTTCCATGCGCCGCCTTACGATTTGCGCTCGCAGGGTGCCTGCCGGCTGAATCTGCGGCTCGTCCGGCGAATCGACGCCCCGATGGTGGTCCGGTGAGCGCCTCGCTGTCGCACATTACCCCGCTCGAGCTCTTCGTGAGACTCGGTATCGCCGCGCTCTTGGGCGCCTTCATCGGCTTCGAGCGTCAGTGGCGTCAGCGGTCTGCCGGCCTGCATACGACCAGCCTCGTGGCCATCGGCGCCGCGCTCTTTACGCTGCTCGACATCGTCATGGGCGCGGGCGACAGGACCCGTATCGTCGCCGGCGTCGTCACCGGTGTCGGCTTCATCGCCGGGGGCGTCATCCTGCGCACGGGGGCGAACGTCTCGGGGCTCAACACGGCCGCGACGATGTGGGCCACGGCCGCGGTCGGAGCACTCGCCGGTTTCGGCCTCTGGGCGGAAGCCTTCGCCGGAGCGGCCGCCATCATTTTGCTCAACTGCGTCTTTCAACCGGTCGCCGACGCAATCGACGCGCGCGCCCACGCCCGGCAGGCCGCCGAAACGAGGTACAAGCTATCGGCGCTTTGCCGCCCTGAGAGCCAGGACGCAGCCGCAAGCGCAATCCTCGACGCCGCCGGCGGCTCGACGATCGGCCTGCAATCGATCGAACACCGGCGCACCGACGACGGCTTCATCAGCCTGCGCGCCGCCATCTATTCGCCCAAAGCCAACGATCGTGCGGTCGAAACCCTTTGCGGGCAGCTGCTGTCGTTGAGCGGCGTAGAAGCCTCGGAATGGCAGAAAAGCGCCCCGTAAAATCCCGATCCTGGAGAGCAACGTGTGCCGCAATATCAAGACCCTGCATAACTTCGAGCCGCCGGCGACCGACGCCGAGATCCGCGCTTCGGCGGTGCAGTTCGTCCGCAAGCTGAGCGGATTCGCGCGCCCGTCGAAAGCCAACGAGGCCGCGTTCGAGCGAGCCGTCGAGCGCGTCACCACTGCGGCGACGGAACTGCTCGACTCACTGGTAACGCACGCTCCAGCGCGCGATCGGGAGACGGAGAACGCGAAGGCCAAAGCGCGCGGCGCGCTGCGGCGTCAGTCGGTTTCGCCGGCGGCCGGCAGCGGCATCGGCAGCTCGATCTGATGCGAATCGGCTTCGCCGTTGAGCGAGGACGAGCGAAAATGCTGCGGCGCAAAGCGTAGATACATAATCGGAATAAGCAGCAGCGTCAGAACCAGCGAGCTCGAGAGGCCGCCGATCACGACGATGCCCAGCGGACGCTCGGCCTGCGACCCCGGATCGAGCGCGAGCGCCAGGGGCAGCATCCCGGCGATCATCGCGATCGTCGTCATGACGATCGGCCGAAATCTCGCGTGCGCGCTCTCCTCGATCGCTTCGAGCTTGGTAAGCCCGCGTTCGCGCAGCTGATTGGCGAAGTCGACGAGCAGAATGCCGTTCTTCGACACCAAGCCGACGAGCAGGATCGCGCCGATCATCGAGAAGAGATTGAGCGTCTGGTGGGTGAGCGCAAGCGCGCCGAGCGCGCCGACCACCGCGACCGGAACCGTGAACATGATGATGAACGGCGTCACGTAGCCGTTGTAGAGCGCGACCATCAGTAGGTAGACCAGCAAGATCGAGAGCGCCAGCGAGACGGCCATCTCGGTCGCGGTATCGTGCACGCTCTCCTGATTACCGCCGGCGACCGGCGTAACGACGATGCTTTTTGGCAGATCGAGCTGCCGCAGCCGCTTCTCGAAGGCTCGCTCGACGTTTGAAAGCGTCGCGCCGGGAGCGACGTTCGCCCCGATCAGCACGACGTTGCGCCGGTCGATCCGCATGATCAGCGGCGGCGCCGGCGCGCCGACCAGCGTAATGATGTCGCCGACGCGCACGATCGAGCCGTTGTTCGCGCGTATCGGAATCGCCGAGATCTGACCCAGCGAGCGCAGATCGGCCGGCGGGTAGATCACTTGTACGTCTTTGAGCCCCTGGGCACCGGTGAACTGCGTTGCCGTATCGCCGCCGAACGCGGCACGCACGGCCGTCGACGCCGTGCCGATGCTTGCGTCGAGTGCGCGCGCGTTGTTGCGGTCGAACTCGACCTCGACTTGCGGCGCCTCGTTCGTGAGCGACGTCGTCGCGTCGACGGTTCCCGGCGTCGCCGCCAGCGCGGAATACGCACGCGCCGCCGCCTGTGAAGGATCCGCGGTTAGGCTCGAAACGACGTAGGCGATCGGCTGGGCGATGCCGCCGGACGGATCGGTCGCCGGAACCGCGACGACGTTGGCGCCGGGCAAAAGCCCGCCGATCTTCGAGCGCAGGTAGTCGGACCAATACTCGGTCGAGTGCCCCCGCCGATCGCGCAGGAAGAGGTGGATCTGTCCGATTGCGCCGTTATTGATGTAGCCGCTGACCTGCCCCTGATAGGCGCCCGCCATTGTGGTCTCGGACTGCATATCCGCGATGCCGTCGATAACGCGTTCGGCCTTAAGCACGGCCTGCTGCGTCTGCGTCAGCGGCGTTCCCGTCGGGAACTCGATGTTGACGAAGATCTCACCGCGGTCGACCGGCGGCATGTATTCGAAACCGACGATCCCAAGCGGTATCAACAGCAACGCGAGAACCAGGCTCACGAACGAGATCCACACGACGGCCGAGCGGTGCTCGAGCCCCCACGGAAGCGCGCGCCGCGTATACCATTGCCGAACGTTCTCGAAGCCGCGGCCGAATCGATCGACGATTTTCCACGGTTTCCAGCGCGAATACAGCGCCCAGCGCCCGGCCAGCGCCGGCGTGACCGCAAAGGATACGAAGAGCGACGTCAGCGTCGCGACCGTAACGACGAGGCCGAACTCGCGCAAGAAGAGGCCGACGGAACCGGGGAGGAACGAAATCGGCGCAAAGACGACGACGATTACCAGCGTAATGACGATCGTCGCAACGCCGATCTGCGTCAGGCCGTTGACCGCAGCCGCTCTGGGCGCCTCGCCCTCGGCGTGATGCCGTTCGATATTCTCCAAGACGACGATCGAGTCGTCGACGAGGATGCCGATCATCAGCGTCATCGCCAGCAGCGATACGGTGTCGAGCGTAAAGCCGACGAGGCGCATCGCGGCCAGCGTGACGAGGAACGAGGCCGGCACGGAGATCATGACGACGATCGCGTTGCGCCAAGAGCGCAGGAAAAACAGCATCACGATCGCCGTGAAGAGGATGCCCTCGATCAGCGTCCGCGTGACGCCGGAGAGCAGCTCCTTCGTGTACGTCGACTGAACGCTCAAAACCGAAAAATTGATATCCGGATACTGCGCCCGCAGTGCGGGAAGCTGGGCGAGCACCGCGTTGGACGCAGCGACCTCGCTCGCGCCGGCGGCCTTCTGGACGTCGAGCTCGACGGTGGGCTTTGCGTTTGTGTAGGCATAGACGCGCTGCGTTTCGTAGGCGTCCTTCACGTTTGCGATGTCGCCGATCCGGTAGAGCCGCGGCGCAGCCGTCCACGGATAGACCGTGCTTTCCGCCGATCCGGCGGGCGAGGTCGTCGTGTTCCCGAGCAGCAGCCCCGCGACCGAGGGCACGTCGGTGATGTCGCCGCGAATGTCGAGGTTCGTCTCTCGGTTCGGCTGGTACACGATGCCGCCGGGAGCGCGTACGTTATTGTTCGCGACCGCGTTGATCACGTCGGTCAGCGTGAAGCCGGAGGACTGCAGCGCCCGCGGATTGACGTTAACCTGTATCGACGCCGTGACGGCGCCGTTCTCCTGAACGAACGAGACGCCGGGGACTTGTTCGATCGACGGAACGATCGTATTGGTCACGATCGATGAAAGGTCGCCCAGCGAGAGCGTCGACGAAGAAGCACTCAGTGAGACGACGACCGCCTCGCTCGGGTTGTAGATCGAGATTTGCGGCGTCGGAAGATCGCTCGGCAGCTGGTGCAACGAGTTCTGCACGCGCCCCTGCACCTGAACGAGATCCGTATTCTGATCGGAGGTCAAGGAGAAGACGGCGACGATCGAGGCCTGCCCGGGCTGAATCGACGTTTCGATGTAACTAAGGTCGGGCGCCCCCGCGATCTGATCCTCGAGCGGACGAACGATCGCATCGCGCATCTCCGTCGTCGAGGCTCCCGAGTACGTCAGCTGCACTTGGATCGAGGGCACGTCGTAATTCGGAAGCTGCTGTTTTACCAAGTTGAAGCCGGCGATCGTGCCCGCAAGCAGCACCAGCGAGAGAAAGACCGTGACGAGCGTCGGCCTGCGAACGAAGAGATCGGTCAGCCACATAAGCTATTTCACCGCCGCCGGCATCGGCGGTGCGGCCGGGGCGACTGCCGCCCGCTCGCCGTGCGAGCGCGGCCCGAGCCACATGAACATCACCGGGACGAGGACGAGCGTCAGCAAGAGGGAGCTGATCAGGCCGCCGATTACGACGATGCCCAGCGCCTGGCGCTGCGCCGCGCCCGCATCGAGCGCGAGCGCGATGGGGGTCATACCGGCGATCATCGCACACGTCGTCATGACGATCGGGCGAAAGCGTTCGCGCGCAGCCTCGATCATCGCATCGCTCCGGCTCATCCCTCGCTCGACCATGTGGTGGGCGAAGTCGACGAGCAGAATGCCGTTTTTGGAAGCCAGGCCGACGAGCAGCACCGTTCCGATGAGCGAAAAGAGATTGAGCGCCTGATGCGTGAGCGCAAGCGAGGTCAGCGCACCGACCGCCGCTACCGGCACGGCGAACATGATGATGAAGGGAAGACGATAGCTGTCGTACAGCGCGACCATCAGCAGATAGACCAGCAGCAGCGAGAGGACCAGCGCCGAGCCCATTCCGCGCACCGTATCGGAGAGATTCTGCTGCTGGCCGCCCACGTTGGCCTTTACCAAAACCGACGAAGGCAGGTGCAGGGCTGCCAGGCGCGTCAGAAATGCTTTCTGGACGATCGACTGCGTCGCGCCGGCCGCGAGATTCGACTGGACGTGAACGACCGTCTCGCGATTGACGCGCGTCAGCAGCGGCTCGGAAGGATCCTCGACGAAGTGCGCCACGTCACCGACGTGCACGATCGATCCGCCGAGCGATCTGACTGGAATCTCGGCGACGGTCGTCAGGCTCGTCTGGAAGGCACGCGGGTAGAGCACCTGCACGTATTTCGTGCCGCGAGAAGTGTTGAACTGGGTGGCGAGCGTCCCGCCGAATGCTGCGCGGATCGCCGCCGCGGCTTGGCCGATATTCACGCCCAAGACGCGCGCCCGGTCCCGATCGAATTCGATGTCGACCTGCGGCGCGAGCTGCTGTGCGGAGCTGTTGACGTTCGCGGTGCCCGGCGTCTCGCGCAGCGCTTGCGCGACCTTCGCGGCGTAGACTTCGGGGCTGTCGCGCGTCGACGTAATCAGATAGTCGATCGGCTGAGAGTTCCCCCCGCCGGTGCCGGTGGCCGGGATGGCGACGACGCGCGCCCCGGATGCGACTTCGCCCGCGATGCGTCCGAGCACCGGTGCCCAGTAGCTCGTCGACTTTTTACGATCCGGTTTCAAGAAGACGTGAATCTGGCCGACGGAGCCTTGAACGAGGAGGCCGCCGAAATTCGATTGCGTTCCGCCGGCGAGCGCCGTCTGCGACGCGACGTCGGGCAGCTTTTGGAAGCGCGCGGCCATCTGCCCAATCGCCGCGTTAACCGTCGTCAGCGGCGTGCCGGTCGGATAGGTTGCCTGGACGAAGATCTCACCGCGATCGATTGGGGGCATGAACTCGAAGCCGACGGCCCCCAGCGGTACCAGCAGAATCGAGAACACGACCGCGACGGCGGAGACGACGACGATCGCCACCGGACGATCCAGCGCCCACGGCAACGCCCGCCGCGAATACCACTGGCGCAAATTTTCGAAGCCCTCGGCAAAACGCTCGATCGGTTTGGGCGCCTGCCAGTTCGACAGCAGCGACCAGTTGCCGGCCAAGGCCGGCGTTATCGTAAATGAGATGCAGAGCGAGGTAAGCGTCGCGACGACCACGACCAGCGCGAACTCGGAAAGAAACTTGCCGACGGTACCCGGAAGAAATGCAATCGGAAGAAAGACGACGACGTCGACGAGCGTGATCACCACGGCAGCGGAGCCGATCTGCGTCCGCCCTTTGATCGCCGCTTCACGCGGGGCCTCGCCGTTATCGTAATGCCGCTCGACGTTCTCGAGCACGACGATCGAATCGTCGACCAAGATCCCGATGATCAAGGTCATTGCAAGCAGCGAAACGGTGTCGATCGTGAAGTTGACGGCTTTCATCGCGGCCAGCGTCACGCACAGCGAAGCCGGAATTGCGATGAGGACGACGATCGAGTTGCGCCACGACCGCAGAAAGAACAGCATGACGAGCGCCGTGATCGCGACCGCCTCGATCAGCGTATGAAAGACACCCCAAATCTGTTGCTTTGTGTAGGTCGCCTGATCGTTGAGGAGCTTAAAGTCGAGTGCCGGGAAGGAGCCTTCGATTCCCGGCAACGCCTTCATCACGTTCTGCGCGGCGGTTACTTCGCTGGCTCCGGTTGATTTCTGGACGCTCAGCGAGATCGTCGGCACCGTACCGACGTAGCTGTACTGCCGCTGCGGCTCGTACGAGTCCGTAACCGCTGCGACGTCGCCGACGCGGATGACGCGCGCCGTAGCGGTCCACGGATTCACGCTCGAAAGCGACGGTCCGCCATAGCCGCCTCCGCCCGATCCTGCGGGCGTGCTCGCGTTCTGCTGCGAACCCGGTGCGGCGCTCGGCGCCGTCGTCGCGGTCGTTTGAAGGATCGCCTGCGCCACGACGGGATTGAACGTCGCGGCTGGTGAGGGTACGGCCAGCGGTGTCGGTGTCGCGAAGGTTACCGCGGTCCCCGGCGTCGGCGCCGTCGACGATAACGGCGACGGCGCAGGCGACGCGTTCGCAAGCGGAGCCGCGGTTGCGGGCGCTGCCGCATTGCTTGCCGCCGAAGTATTGTTCGTCTGCGCGGCCGGCGTCGGCAACGCGGCGGCCGCCCCCGCACTCCTTTGCGAACTCGACGAGCTCACCGGGGCGCCTGGGGCGCCCGGAATAGCGGGCTCGTTATACGATGCATTTCCAAATGTCGAGGTAAAGGGCGACGCTCCGAACACCGGAAGGTTTGCGACCGTCTGCGCGTTGCGAACGTCACCGCGGACGTCGATCGTCGTCTCGCGGTTCGGGAGGTAGGCGATGCCGCCGGGTTCGCGCAGGTTATTGAGCGAGATCGTGCTGACGATGTCGTTGAGCGTCAGCCCCGACGAAGTCAGCGTATTGGGATTAACCGAGACCTCGATTGCCGGGGTCACCGAGCCGCCGACGTTTACATTGGAGATGCCGTCGACTTGTTCGAGGTCGGGGACGATGTTGTTGGTGACGATCGCCGAGAGCGCGCCCGGCGAAAGAGAGCGCGAGCTCACGCCGAGCGTGACGATCGTGGCCTGCGCCGGATCGAAGGTGCCGACCGTGGGCGCCGGCATATCGCTGGGCAGCTGCGATTGCGCGACGAGCAGCCGCCGCTGGACCTGAACGAGATCGGTCGTTTTGTTGGAGGTCAGCGAAAAGACTGCCGAGATCGTCGCCTGCCCCTGCTGAACGGTCGCGTTGATGTGGTCGAGGTCCGGAGCTCCGGCAATCGCATCTTCGATCGGCCGTACGATCGCGTCGCGGATCTGCGTCGTCGATCCGCCGGGATAACTCGCGCGCACGCTGATCGTCGGGAAATCGATGTTGGGAAACTGCTGCTGCACGATCGTCGTCAGCGCGATCCCGCCGGCCACCGCGATGAGCGCGAGCGCGACGAACACCAGCGCCGGCCGAGAAACGAAGAGACGAGTCGGCCACATCGCGCAAACCTACGGTTCGGGGGATTCGCCCGCTATTTGCTGCCCCGACGTAATGCCGAGCTGCCCGTTCGAGATCACCTTCGATCCCGCGGGAACACCGGTTACGACCGATGTTTTGCCGTCGCTGCCGCGTTCGGCAACCTTCGTAAGCTTCGCGGTTCCGTCCGGCGCAACGAGCATGAGGCTGTCGTGCGCGTCGTCGAGAAACGCCGTCGCCGGAACGCCGATTCCCGTCACGGCGGGGAGGTCAACCGTGCCGGTAACCGCCATGCCCGATTTGAGGCGGTATTCCGGATTCGAAAGGATCGCCTCGACGGTGAAGTTCGTCGATCCCGGCTGTACTTGTCCGAGTACCGCGTTGATCCGGCCGCGATACGGCGCGGCATTGACCCCAGCGACGGTGACCGAGACCGCGGCACCGCGCCGTATCCGAAAGACGTCCTCGGAGGACGCGTTGAGCTCGGCATAGACCGGGTTGAGCTGCTGGACCGTAAAGATCGTGCGTGAACCGGGATATTCGCCCGGGTTGAGATTCCGGTTCACAACGACGCCGTCGACCGGGGAAATTATCTGCGCCTTGTCGATCTGCGCTTGAATTTGCGCGGCCTGCGCTTGCGCGGAGGCCGCGTCGGCCTGCGCCGACGCGACGTTCGCGGCCTGAAGCCCTTGCTGATAGCTGCCGTTGACCTTCGCGTTGAGCGAAGCGGACTGCAGCGACGCTTGCGCCGAGAGCACCTGCTGCTGATCGTTGTGAACGGTCGTGCGCTGCTGGTCGACTTGCTGCTGCGAGACGTATCCGCTGTTTTCGAGCGTTTGAAAGCGCGTCAAGTTCTTTTGGTCGAGGGCGAGGGTCTGTTGGGCTTGCTGGAGCGCCGCCGTGGCGTTGCGTACCTGGTCGCCGCCCTGGCCGATATTGAGCTGGGCCTGATACTGCGTTTGCGAGACTCGCGCAACCGAAGACTCCGCGCTGCGCTCCGCGGCCGTGAAGCTCGCGCGCAGATCCGTCGTGTCGAGCAGCGCGAGGATCTTGCCGCGCCGGACGATATCGCCCTGGATGACGCTGACGGAATCGGTCGGCTCTGAAAGGGCGCTCGAGATCGCGACGTTTTGGTAGGGCGCGACGATGCCGGCAATCTGCACCGTCGGGTGGACCGTCGCCGGAGCCGCGGTCTGCGTCGGCACGCTGGCCGGTCCCGGCGAGGCAGAACGTCCGCGATGCCCTCGGCCAGCGCCGCAACCCATCGTCAGCAGCGCGACGAGCGCAATCGATATCGCCAATCTCATTCTAACGGGAAACTTTACCCCAGACATTCACAGGTTCGGCTGAGAGCAAGCGGGTTGCACGAGCTCGTCACGCTACTTCTTACCCGAACTTAAGCCGGCCGCTGCGAGACGCGGCTCGTCCACCAGTAAAGGCCGCCGAGCACCACCGCAAAGGCGAGGCCTCCGAGAATCGCCGAGGCGGTCGCGAACCCGTCGCCGACCAACGCAAAGGGTTCGGGCTTATTGGTCGAGACGATCAAGCCCGCAAGCAGCACGCCAAAAAGGCTCTCGCCGACGATTAGGCCCGATGCGACCAGCACGGCCAACTGTTTGGCCCGCCCGCTGTGAGAGCACGTCGTCGCCCAGCGGTTGTAGAGCCATCCGGCGATCGCGCCTACGACGACGGGCAGCGTCGTCGAGGCTGGCAGGTAGATGCCCAATCCTACGGCCAGCGGCGGCAGCGCAGCCTTTTTCGTGCGGCGCAAGAGCTCGTCTACGGCCACGATCCCGGCACCGATCAGGGCGCCGGTTCCGATCAGCCGCCAGTCGATCTGGCCGCCGATCACGCCTTTGGCCAGCGCGGAGATCAGCGTCGCTTGGGGTGCGGGCAACGGTGTTGCGGCCCCCTGCAGATTCGGCGCGCCGGCAAAGCCGTAGCCGCGATTGAGGAGGTTGAGGATCGGCGGAATCACGAGCGCGCCGATGACCACGCCGGCGATTAGCGCAACCTGCTGCCGCCAGGGCGTCGCGCCGACGAGCTGGCCGGTCTTGAGATCCTGCAGGTTGTCGTTGGAGATCGTTGCGACGCAAAGCAGCACTGCCGTAACGAAGAGCGCGTACGCGATGAGTTCGAGCGTGGCCTGGGTTCCCGTGGCTTTCGCGATCGCAACGAGCATGAGCGATGCGCCGATCACGGCGAGAATCGCCAAGCCGGAGACGGGACTGTTCGAAGAGCCGATCAGGCCGGCCATGTACCCGCACGCGGCGGCCACGAAGAATCCGGCGATGACGACGTAGGCGACCGCGGCTATTGTTACGATTCCGATAAGCGGCGCGAGCTTGCCGCCGGCGACGAAGTGAGCCAAGAGCGCGGCCAGCGGTACCAGGCAGCAGAGGCTTATTAAAAGAACGACGCCGATCGGCAGGTCGCGTTCGGTAATAGGCTCGCTCTGCGCGCCGTTCGCGCGGCGCCGCCGCGACGCTGCGATCGCGGAACCGACGCCCTGCGCGACGGGCCGCGCGAGACGGCCGAGCGACCAGAGTGCGGCCACGCCGATTGCTCCCGCGCCGATGAAGCGGACCTGATGCGACCAGACCGCCGTCGCGACGTCCGCCGCCGAGCCGGCGAGGGGATGTAGGGAGGTGAGCACCGGAGTCGCTACGCCCCACGCGATCACGAGGCCCGTCAGGATCGCGAGCCCTACGGTGATGCCGATCAGTTGACCCGCCCCGGCGAGCGCGAGCGAGAGCCCGAATCCGATGCCGGTGGTCGCATTGCCCACGCGAAAATAGCCGGCGAGCTGTCCGGCGAAGATTCGAGTGGCTACGATCGCCGCGAAGCCCGCCGATGCGACCGTTCCGGCGAGCAGGGCCATCAGGCCGGCGCGATTGCCGGCACTCGCGGGTGCGGCCGTGCCGACCTTCAGCACCTCGGCGGCCGCGACGCCTTCGGGGTACGGGAGATCCGAACCCGAGACCAAAGCGCGGCGCAGCGGAACGCTGTACATTACGCCCAGGATACCGCCGATCGCACAGACCCCGAACGACTCGGCGAATGGAAACCCGCTCCACCAGCCGATCATCACGAGCCCCGGCAGTACGAAGATGACCGCCGAGAGCGTCCCGGCCGCCGAAGCCACCGTCTGAACGATGTTGTTTTCGTAGATCGTCGAGTTACGAAAGGCGCGCAGAACCGCCATGGAGATGACCGCGGCGGGAATCGTCGACGCAAACGTAAGCCCAACTTTCAGGCCGAGGTAGACGTTGGCGGCGGTAAAGACGAGCGTGATTGCGGCGCCCAAAACCAGCGCGCGCAACGTCAACTCGACTCGATCGTTCACGATGCGCCAAGATTGCCCGTTCGCAGGCGCCCGGCCTTGTTTGGCGGCCGCTGCAATGAGCAAAGCCCGCAGCGTTAAACGTTACGGGCTTTGCGTATCTCCGGTCATTCTCGCCTGTTTGAAGCCGTTTCCGCCTTCCCACCGACGTTTCGATCCGGTTGTTCGACCGGGCCACTCGGATTCGCCGCAAGATTGCGACGGATCGTCAACGTGTTCCGATCGCGGCTCGATACGGTCCGCGCTTCGTCATTGAACGAAGTGTCTGCATGCTATCAAAGCAACACACTGGTTGCAATAGCATTACTGAGTCGTCCACAACCGCTCCACAAGAAAATTGTGATTGCCCACAGTTTATCGACACGCGCGGCCAGGTTTGCGTCAGGGTTTCATCGTCGGCGACGCGGATGCCATCGGCGCCGCCGTTCCCATAGGGGCGGTGGTCGCCATCGGTGCCATCGACGACATCGGTGATGTCGACGGGGCGGGCGTGACGGGTTGTGCGTTTGCGGCGAGCGCCGTAGCGCCGGCGACCAGCGTTCCGGCGCAGATAAGCCCGGCGAACCAGCGGTTCATGCGGTAATCCTCCTCTAGCCTGTTGCGAATATGCTCTGTGCGCGGTCCTACCCAGAGCGCCGCCCCCTCTAACGCTTGGTTGAGGACTCCCAGCGTGCGAGGCCTCGCCGTAAGAACCGGCAGCCCCTCCGGCGGGTTGTAGATGGGGGAGAAGGCGCGGCCAAGCCCGCAAGATTCCCCAAAAGCTCTATGGGCGCCATCGATCTACCCCTGCGCGAGGAAATCGCCGCCGAAACCGACCCCCTCTTCGAGCGCGTCGAACACATCATTCCACGCATCGAATGGCCGCTGCATGCCCCCTACGTCGCGGCGATCAACCGCCTCAAACGAGAGCGCAATGCGATCATCCTGGCGCACAATTACCAGGTTCCCGAGATCTTCTACACGGTCGCGGACATCGTCGGCGACTCGTTGGCGCTGGCGATGAAGGCGGCCCAAACCGAGGCCGACGTCATCGTCCTGTGCGGCGTGCAGTTCATGGCCGAGACCGCGAAGCTGGTAAACCCCGGCAAGAGGGTGCTGGTTCCCGATCTGCGCGCGGGCTGTTCGCTGGCGGCCTCGATTACGGCCGCCGACGTCCGCCTCTTGCGAGAGGCCTATCCCGGCGCGCCGATCGTCACGTACGTTAATACGTCGGCCGAGGTGAAAGCCGAGTCCGACGTCTGCGTTACCAGCGGCAACGCCGTCGAGATCGTCGAGGCCCTCGGCGCGACGCGCGTCGTCTTCCTGCCCGACGAGTACCTCGCCAAGTACGTCGCTTCAAAGACCAACGTCGAGATTATCGCCTGGAAGGGCCACTGCGAGGTGCACGAGCGGTTCCGCGGCGAGGACATTCGGCGTTTCCGCGAGGGAGACGGCTCGCTGATCGTTCTCGCGCATCCGGAGTGCCCGCCGGACGTTCTGGCCGAAGCCGACTACGTCGGTTCGACGCAGGGCATGAGCGAGTACGTCGGACGGCTTGCCTCCAGTGCCGGTTCGCAAAGGGCAGCGCCGCGCGTTCTGCTCATGACCGAATGTTCGATGGCCGATAACGTCTCGGGCCGCTATCCAAACGTCGATTTCGTGCGCCCGTGCAATCTCTGCCCGCACATGAAGCGGAACACGCTCCCAAAGGTATTGCATTCTCTGGAAGCGATGGAATATGAGGTGACCGTCGCCCCCGAAATCGCGCGCCGAGCGCGCCGCGCGGTCGAGCGGATGCTCGACTTCAGCCGCCAGCCGAAAGACTGAGCGGAACTCTGGTGCAGCAGCGTCGCTGCGACGCCCTGGTCGTCGGCGCGGGCATCGCGGGGCTAATCGCCGCGCTGAAGCTCGCCCCTGCGAAGGTGACGGTTCTCTGCAAGACTCGCTTAGGGAAGGGCGCCGCGACCGATTGGGCACAGGGCGGCATCGCGGCCGCAATCGGCGCCGACGACTCGCCGCGTCTGCACGCGATCGACACGCAGCGCGCCGGCGCCGGCATCAGCGATGCGAAGATCGTCGAGATCCTCACCCAAGACGCACCCGCGCGCGTGGAAGAGCTGCTCGAGCTCGGCGCGGGATTCGATCGGACCGACGAGGGCAAACTCGCACTCGGGCGCGAGGCCGCGCATCAGCGCCGGCGCATCGTCAAAGCGGGCGGAGACGCGACCGGTCACGAGATCCTCAAGACGTTGATCGAAGCCGTGCGAGACAATCCCTCGATCGAGATCGTCGAGAACGCGACCGCGGAAGATCTACTGCTCTACGAGGGTCGAGTCGAGGGCGTTTGCGCACGCCAGAACGCGACCGGCGAGCTCGTCGCTTTCGCGACAGCCGCCGTCGTGCTCGCCACCGGCGGAATGGGCCGGCTCTATCGATTTACGACCAATCCCGTCGAAGCGACCGGCGACGGTGTCGCGATGGCCGCGCGCGCCGGAGCGATGCTCGCCGATATGGAGTTCGTTCAGTTCCACCCAACCGCGCTTGCCATCGGACGCGACCCGATGCCGCTGGTCACCGAGGCGGTCCGGGGCGAAGGAGCGACCCTCGTGAACGATCTCGGCGAGCGTTTCATGCTCGCCATCCATCCCGACGCCGAGCTGGCACCGCGCGATGTTGTTGCACGCGCGATCTTCGAACAGCAGCAGCGGGGGCGAACCGTCGGGCTCGACGCGCGCACCGCGATCGGTGCGAGTTTTCCCCAAGACTTTCCGACCGTCTTCCGCTTTTGCAGCGAAGCCGGCATCGATCCTCGACTGCAGAACATTCCCGTTGCCCCGGCCGCGCACTATCACATGGGCGGAATCGCCGTCGACGAGTGGGGCCGGACCTCTCTGGAGGGACTGTGGGCCTGCGGGGAGACGAGCGCGACCGGCGTGCACGGCGCGAACCGACTCGCGAGCAACTCGCTGCTTGAAGCGCTCGTCTACGGCTCGCGCGTTGCGAGCGACATCTCCGGCACTCGCCGGCAAATTCCGTCGCTCGATCGGGCGCACGTCCCGGCCGGTCGCGACGCCGTTGAGGCGACGTGCGATATGACGCAGGCGCAAGCGATCGACGATCTGCGCAACGTGATGTACGCAAACGTCGGTCTGGTGCGAAACGAAGCCGGCCTGCGAGAGGCCGTCAGACGAATTGGGGAACTCGACGGCGTTGCGGCCGGGATGAGTCCTTTGCGCAACCTGCTCGTCGCCGCGCGTTTGATCGCCGAGGCGGCACTCGCGCGCCGCGAGAGCCGCGGCAGCCACTATCGAAGCGACTACCCGCAAGCCGATGAAGCCCTCGCAAAGCGTTCGTTCACACGACTCCGCAGCGTCGCTTGAGCTGATCGCCGCGCCGCTCGTGCGCGCCGGCCTGCTCGAAGACCTGGGCCGCGGCGGCGACCTCACGACCGATGCAATCATCGACGCCAAACGCCGTGCGCGCGCCCGAATCGTTGCGCGCCGCGGCGGAATCATCGCGGGACTCGACGCCGCATTGCTTGCGTTTTCGATGCTCGACGAGAGCGTCGAAAGCTCGCCGCACGCGCACGACGGCGCGAGCGTGGCGGCGGGCGAGGTTGTCGTTGAGATCGAGGCCCGCGCGCGCACGCTGCTAACCGGCGAACGAACGGCGCTCAACCTGTTCTCGCGGCTCTCTGGAATCGCCACTGCGACTCGAAGGTTCGTCGAACTCGTGGCCGGCACGCGCGCGCAGATCGCCGATACGCGCAAGACGACACCCGGCCTGCGGGTGCTCGAGCGCTACGCGGTTCGCTGCGGCGGGGGTCGCAACCACCGCTTCGGTCTCGACGACGGGATTCTGATCAAAGATAACCACCTCGCCCTTGCCGGCTCGATCGCCGAGGCCGTTGCGGCGGCCCGCGCGCGCGCCGGCCACATGGTGAAGGTCGAGGTCGAGGTCGACACGATCGCGCAGCTGCGCGAAGCCCTGCGCAGCCCGATCGACGCCGTTCTGCTCGACAATATGACGACCGCGCAGTTGCGCGAAGCCGTCGATCTCGTGCAGCGAAGCGTGATCACCGAGGCGAGCGGCGGCGTCACCGAGGCCAGCGTTGGCGACATCGCGCAGACCGGCGTCGACATCATCAGCGTCGGCTGGCTGACGCACGGCGCGCCGGCACTCGACCTTTCTCTGGAGATCGCTAGTGGTAGAGCATGAGCGCGAAGGCCACGATCGCGCCGACGACCACTACGAAGAGTGAGATCGCGTAGCCCGCGACGGCGGAGAGCGTTGTGACTCGCCCCTCCAGCAACCCGCGATTGGTAACCGCGTACCGCCACGCACCGAAGAGCGCCATCAGGATCCCAAAGACCGCCATCGCCGTGCCGAAGCGCGTCGAGATGCCAGCTGCAACGGCCGAACCTCCAACGAGCGTGGCAAACTCGCGAGCAAAGAGCGAGAAACGCGCGATGACGAAGCCGAACGCGATGAAGGCCAGCGCCGTTCGCACGTAGGCCAAATAGGTCCGCTCGTTTGCCAGCACGTCGGCGGCGCGCACCTGGCTTGCTCCACTGGGGTCCGGCTGCATGACCCTCGGGGCGTTAGGCGAAGCATCTCCCCAACCATGTCTACCGAACGAAACGCCCCCGCCGAGACCGAGCCCGCCCAGGCGAAGCACGACTTCCAGCCGCCCAAGG
The DNA here is from genome assembly GCA_036489315.1 of Candidatus Cybelea sp. NCBI lineage: Bacteria > Bacillati > Vulcanimicrobiota > Vulcanimicrobiia > Vulcanimicrobiales > Vulcanimicrobiaceae > Candidatus Cybelea > Candidatus Cybelea sp. Next base: position 58,530 of record DASXFZ010000029.1, on the reverse strand, counting down.
CGCTGGTGGAATTCATGTCCCACGACTGGATCGACCGGCCGGCAGAAGTCCGGCCGCACCCGCAAGCAGCAAGATTTGCGCAGCGCCGGCAAGCGCTCTCGGAGGCGTATCGCGGAACGTACCTCGTTATTCCGTCGGGCGTCGAGCGAGTGCGGGCGAATGACACCTCCTTCCGCTTTCGCGCGTCGAGCGATTTTGCGTACCTCGCCGGCGACGGAGAACCCAGCGGCGTTTTGGTGCTCGAACCGGAGGGCGCGCGCCATCGCAGCCTGCTCTTCGTCCTCGAGCACAATCGCGGCAGCGCGGAGTTTTTTACCGATCGCGTCGCGGGTGAACTATGGGTCGGCCGCCACCGGGGCGTCGACGAGAGCCTCGTTTACTACGGCGTCGACGAGTGCCGCCCGCTGCGGACCTTAGCTGCCTATTTGCAGGAGCTGCGCGAAGCGGCTTATCCTCTGCGCGTCGTGCGCGGCGATAACGAGAGCGTCGATCGCATCCTCGAACGAAGCGACGACGACGCGGAGCTGGCCGAACATCTCTCGGAGATGCGGTTGATCAAAGACGAGTACGAGCTCGCGGAGCTGCGCAAGGCCTGTGCGATCTCAAAGCTCGCGTTCGAAGATGCGATTCGGGCGATGCGCACCGCAAAGAGCGAACGCGAAATCGAGGCCGCGTTCTGGGGCCGCGCGCGGATCGAAGCCAACGACGTCGGGTATCTGACGATCGCCGCGGCCGGCGAGCACGCCTGTACGCTGCACTGGACGCGTAACGACGGGGCCGTCCGGCCCGGCGAGCTGCTTCTGCTCGACGCCGGCGTCGAATGCGACTCGCTGTACACCGCCGATATCACCCGAACGCTGCCGATTTCGGGACGTTTCTCACCCGAGCAGCGGACGATCTACGAGATCGTTTGGGAGGCTCAACGCGCGGGAATCGAAGCGGCCATCGCCGGCAACGACTTCCTCGAGCCGCATCGCAGCGCGGTGCGCGTGCTCGCGCAAGGGCTCATCGACCTCGGCATCCTGCGCGCCTCGCTCGACGAAGCGCTCGATCCGGAGCGTCTCCTGCATCGCCGGTACTCCCTGCACGGCGTGAGCCATATGCTTGGCCTCGACGTGCACGACTGCGCGCGGGCGCGCGACGAAGAGTACCGGTACGGCAAGCTGCGCGAAGGGGTCGTGCTGACGGTCGAGCCGGGTCTGTATTTCCAACCCGACGACGCGACCGTCCCCGAGCGCTTCCGAGGCATTGGCGTGCGCATCGAAGACGATATCGCCGTTACGAGCGGCGCCCCGCAGAATCTCTCCGGCGCTCTGCCCTCAAAGGCAGACGACGTCGAGCGCTGGATCGCGGAGCTTTGGCAGCCCTCTCCTTAGGAGCCTAGGTCGGCATGACGCCGGTGCCGGGTTGCGGCGGGGGAACCGTCGTCGGTGTGGGGCCGCTGCCGCGCAACGCCGCGAGCTCATCTTCAATCGGCCAGCGACCGAAACCAAGGACGATCATGCAGATCAGCGGACCCACGCCGGGAATGAGATTGAGCAAAGACATCGCGCCGTTGTAGCCCGCCTTGGCGAAAATCCGCCAGTAGACCCAAATCGTGAAGGCCACAATCGCGATCAGCACGACGCCGTAAACGAGGATAAAGCCGGCGAGGAAGCCCGCTGAAGCCGCCGGGTTATTTGTGTCCATCGTAGGAGCCCTCCGTTGTGTAGTAACGTTGCTGAGTGAAACGCGCCGACCGGCGCGTTAGTGAACCGTTCAACCTCTTGGCGGCGAGCCCCAGCCGGACTGCCGGTACACGCCGTCCACGACGATCGCCGGCACGGTCGGATCGCCGCCCGTATAGCTGAACATTCGTTCGCGCTCGCGCCGGTCGTTCTGCGCGTCGTGAACGACGTACGACACGCGGCGCGCATCGTAATACTCCATCGCGCGCTTGCAATACGGGCAACTCGGCGAGATATAAAGCTCCAGCTTCGCGCCCGGAGGAACGTGCTCCGCGTCGAACTCGGCCGCCATGCCCCTGATCTTCGTACCGACGCCGCTGGGGAACCTGCGCGACGTCACGCTTCGCGCGCTCGACGTCCTGCGCGAAGCCGATCTCGTCGTCGCCGAAGACACGCGGGTCGCACGCCGCCTGCTGCAGGCGCTGAAGATCGAGGGTCGCGAGATTTGGAGTTATCGGGAGCAGAACGCCCCACGAGTCACCCAGGGAATCCTCGAGCGCGCGCGCACCGGCCTCGTGGCGGTAACCTCGGACGCCGGCACCCCCGGAATTTGCGACCCGGGCAGCGATCTAGCTGCGGCCGCGCGCGCCGCCGGAATCGCCATCGAAGTGCTCCCTGGTCCGAGCGCTGCGGTGGGAGTCGCGCTGCTCTCAGGGTTTCCTCTGCGCACCTTCACGTTCGAAGGCTTCCCGCCGCGCGCAAGCTCGGCGCGACGCGAGCGTTACCGCGCCGCTTTACGGCACGAGGTGACCTCGCTTTGGTTCGAGACGCCGCAGCGCATTCTCGCCAGCCTCGCCGACTTAGCGGCGATCGCCCCCGATGCCCGCCTCTTCCTCGTCCGTGAATACACGAAGCTTCACGAACAGCAGCTCTGCGGAACTCCGCAGGAGGTCGCCGCGGCACTCCCCGATCCGGTCCGCGGAGAGATCGCCTTCGCGATCGCACCCTATCGCGCGGCGCGGACGCCGGGCGATCCTACCGCCGCGATCGATGCCCTGCTCGCGAGCGGCGAACGGGTCGGTGAGGTAGCAAAACAGCTGGCCGCGCAAGGCTTTGGCGACCGCCGCGCTCTCTACCAGAGGGCAGCGAAGCGGAAGGCCGGCCCCAAAGCGCCGCTAAAGCAACGCTGAACCCCATGCAGCGCACCTATTACGTTACGACACCGATCTACTACATCAGCGGCAATCCGCATATCGGGCACGCCTATACGACGGTCGTCGCCGACGTGCTCGCCCGAACCTCTCGCACGTTCCAGCCGACGTTCTTCTTGACCGGGACGGACGAACACGGGCAGAAGGTTGCCAACGCGGCGGCGGCCGCCGGAAAGAGCCCGCAGGAGTGGTGCGACGAGCTGGTGCCGCGATGGAAGGAGCTCTTCGCAGCCTATCACGTCTCGTACGACGACTTCATCCGCACGACGCAAGCGCGACACGTCGAAAAAGTCCGCCGCGTCTTCGACCGCCTGCGCGCCGGCGGCGACGTCTATCTCGGCAAGTACGAAGGGTGGTACTGCGTATCGGACGAGACGTTCTGGCTCGAATCCAAGCTCGTCGACGGCCGTTGCCCCACGTGCGGCCGCGAGGTGCAGTGGATCTCGGAGCACGACTGGTTTTTTCGCCTATCGGCGTACCGCGACCGTCTGCTCGAGCACTTCGAGCGCAACCCGCAGTGGGTACAGCCGCGCAGCGTCTACAACGAGATGATGTCGATCCTGCGCGACGGTCTCGACGATCTTTCGATCTCGCGCACGAACCTCGACTGGGGCATTCCGATCGACGGCGGGGGCGTGATCTACGTCTGGCTCGACGCGCTGCTCAACTACATCACGGCGATCGGCTGGAGCGAAGACGAGGATCGTTTCGCCGCGCTTTGGCCGGCGAAGACGCAGCTGATCGGCAAGGAGATCGCACGCTTCCACACGCTGATCTGGCCGGCGCTGCTCTGGGCCTTGGGCGAGCGCGCCCCCGAGCTCGTCTTCGCGCACGGCTGGATCACCGTCGACGGCGAGAAGATCGGTAAGAGCCTCGGCAACGCGGTCGATCCGTTCGCGCTTGCCGCCCGTTTCGGCGCCGATTCGATCCGTTACTTTCTCTTGCGCGAGGCACCGTTCGGAAGCGATTTTTCCTACTCCGAAGAGAAGATCGCCCAACGCCACAACAGCGATCTCGCCAACGATCTCGGAAATCTCTTGCAGCGCACGCTCTCGATGCTGCAGCGGTACCGCGAGGGCACCGTGCCGGCGCGAGGGAACGCCGCCGACGAGCTCGGGGATCGCTTCGCGGCGCTGGCGATGAGTACGCGCGAGCGCATCCTCGCACTGCGGTTTCGCGAAGCGCTGGAAGGCGTTTGGGAGCTGGTGACGGCGCTGAATCGAACGATCGACGAGCACAAGCCGTGGGCGCTGCACAAAGAGGGCCGCAGCGACGAGCTCGATGCGGTGCTCTACGATCTGTGCGAAGGCCTGCGCCGCCTCGCGCTCCTGCTGCAGCCGATCATGCCGGAGCGCATGGAAGAGATGTGGCGGCAGCTCGGCGAGCCGGGACGCATCGACGAGGACTGGTCGTCGTCGCTGGGCCGATGGGGAGGGCTGCGGCCCGGGACGCAGACCAAAACCGCCGCACCGCTCTTCCCAAAAGTGGAGCTCGTCGCGCAGACGTGATCGACACGCATTGTCACGTGCACGATCGCGCCTTCGACGCGGATCGCGACGAGGTCATCGCGCGCGCTCGCGAGGCCGGAGTTCGTGCGATGGTGACGATCGGCGAAAGTCTCGACGACAGCGCAGCGGCCGTCGACACCGCGAGGCGCTACGGACTCTGCGCTGCGGTAGGGATCCATCCCCACGAAGCTGCCAAGGCTCCTGCGGACATCGAAACGCGCCTGAAGCCGCTGCTCGCGCAAGCGGGCGTCGTGGCGTTGGGCGAGATCGGCCTCGACTACTACTACGACCACAGCCCGCGCGACGCGCAGGCAGAGGTATTCAAGGAGCAGCTGCGTATCGGCCGCGAGGCCGGCGTACCAATTGTTTTTCACCAGCGCGACGCCTTCGAAGACTTCAGCGCGGTCTTACGCCTCCAATGGCGTTCCGGAATGCGCGGCGTCGTTCACTGCTTTACGGGCAGTCCCGCCCAGGCGCGCACGTACGTCGACGAGTTCGGCCTCTTCTTGGGAATCGGCGGCGTCTTGACGTTTCCGAAAGCGCAGGCGGTTCGCGATGCCGTCTGCGAGGTCGGGCTGCGCGCGATCGTGCTCGAGACCGATTGCCCCTACCTCGCGCCCGTGCCCAAACGCGGTAAGCGAAACGAACCTGCGTACGTGACGTACACGGCCGGGAAGCTTGCCGAGCTTTTAAACGTGCCGCTCGCCGAAGTCGTCGCGCGGACCGACGCCAACGCAGCAACGCTTTTTGGGATTTAGGGCCCGAGAGCTATAGCTAGCTTCGCGCTGCGCCACTGAGTTTCGAGGCGCTCGCGGACGGCGTCGACGATGGCCGTATCAGCGGTTCGAACTCCCCAGTCGATGCAATCCGATTCACGGTAGGCGACGGTCGCGTTCGCCGAGCCGAGCCAAGCCCGATCGCCCGCGACCGCGAGTTTCGCCGAATCGCTGCAGACGCGTACGCGCACTCCGCTGCGTGCGAGACCGTTGAGAACTTCGCGTTCGCGCGCGTTGCCGCGCAGTTCGCGTTCGCTGACCAGGAGCCGCGGTGAGGCACCCGCGCGCGCCAAGGCTCCCAGCCGGCCGTAGACCCGGTTGCAGCAGCCGAACGACTCGCTCTCGACGATGACGCCGGCACTCTTGGGAGCGCCGTCGAGCAGCGCCGCCTCTTCCGCCAACGCCGCGTGCTTTATCATCGGGATCGCTCGCGCCGCCGCGGCGTCGTCCTCGCGCACGACCAGATCGCCACTCCCCCAGTTTTTTTCGTCGAGGTAGAGCCGGCCGTCCGCCCGGATCGCTTTCGCATGAACCGGCTCGCCCAGCGAGACGGCGGCGCCGGCATCGCGCAGTTCACCCGCAAGCCGACGGTTCTCCGCGGCAAGATGCCCGTTGGGATCGTTGTGGGGGTCACCGTCGAGCGCGACGGTGACGCGAGCGCCGCGCTGGGCGGCTGCCTCAACGGCGCGCAGGACCGGGCCGTGAAGGGTATAGGCGTCGACGGCGATGTCGCGGGCGGAGGCGAGCGCCGAGATGACCTCGCCCGTCGAGCGCAGTGAGAGCACGGCAAACCATCACGACGATGGTGCCAGCACCCTAGGGGGAGAGCGACGCGCCATTTGGAAGCAGCCGAAACGGCTATGAACTCCGCACCGACTCGAAATCACCCAGAAAGCGAGAAGGCGCTTTTCGTTCGCGAGATGTTCGCGCGGATCGCGCCCCGCTACGATCTCGCGAACCGAATGATGACCGCCGGCCTTGACGAACGCTGGCGCCGCCGGGCAATCCGGCTGCTCGGCCCCCCGCCGCGCGCGAAAATTCTCGATCTTTGCTGCGGTACGGGCGATCTCGTCTTTGGACTGCTGCGGAGCCAGCCTACGCTGGACGTAACGGGCATCGATTTCTGCAGCCCGATGCTCGAACGTGCTCGGGCTCGGGCCGTCAAAGGAGCGCGCGGCAAAGCGACCTTCGTCGAAGGCGACGTCATGACGATGCCGTTTGACGACGAATCCTTCGATGGCGCGACGATGGGCTTTTCGCTGCGCAACGTCGTCGACGTCGATGGCGCGCTCCGCGAGATCCGCCGCGTTCTGAGGCCGGGTGCACGCTTCGTGAACCTCGACGTGAGCAAGGCACCCAACAAAGGGGTCAAAAAGCTCTTCGATCTCTACTTTTACGGTGTCGTTCCCTGGCTGGGGGGACTCGTCGGCGGATCGCCTGAGGCCTATCGCTATCTGCCCAGCTCGCTGACGCATCATCCCAACGCGCCCGACCTGCGCGATCGCTTCACGCGCGCCGGATTTGCCGACGCCGGCTACCTCTCGCTGATGGGAGGTACCATCGCTATCCACTTTGGACGGCGCCCGTGACGCTCGTCGAGCCGTCGAGCACCTACGAGGATCTCGAGGCGCTCGTCGATCGCTTCTTCCGCGAACGCTTTACAACCGACAACCCGGTCATCACCGAAGCAATCAAACGGATGTTGGCTGCGGGCGGAAAGCGCCTTCGGCCGCGGCTCACGCTGCTGGCCGCCGCCGCCTGCGGGGGCGACCCCCTCGAACACCTGCACCTCGCCGCGTACATGGAGCTCATTCACGTGGCGACGTTGATCCACGACGACGTCGTCGACAACGCGCAGACCAGACGCGGCGTCAACGCCACCGCCGTCGACTACGGTAACCGGGTGAGCGTGCTCGCCGGCGACTATCTCTTTGCTTGGATCTTCAAAAACGTCACGTTCAAGTATCCTCATCCCGTGCCGCACGTGCTCTCGGCAACGCTGGCCGACATCTGCGACGGTGAAGTCCTCCAACTGCAAGCGCTCGGCAATCTCGACCTCGCGCTCGATACATACGTCGAAATCGCCCGCAAGAAGACGGCCTCGCTCTTTGCAGCCTCGGCCCAATGCGGAGCGATCCTGGGCGGCGGCGCTGCTTCGCAGGTCGAGGCCTTGCGCGAATTCGGCGAAAACCTGGGCATCGCGTTTCAAATGCGCGACGATCTGCTCGACGTCACCGCGGACGAGCGGTCGCTCGGCAAACCCGTGGGGAACGATCTGGTCGAGCGAAAGACCACCCTCCCGCTGATCGCGGCGCTTGCCGAAGGGAACGGCAGCTTCCGCAGCCTCGTCGACGGCTACTACGCAGGGGGAACGGCCGAGGCAATCCCTTCGATCGTCTACGGCATTGAGCGAGAGGGAGGCGTTCGCGCGACACGCGTTCAGATTGCTCGCTACGTCGAGCTCGCCAAGCGGGCGTTGGAGCCGATCGGCCCGACCGCAGCGAAAAAAGACCTGGCACAGCTTACCGACGCCCTCTTAGACTAGGGCGCAAAGGACTCGAACAGATATGACGCTACATCCGCTTCTCGCAATCATCGACGCGCCGATCATCATCGGAATCCTCGTCGTCGGAGCACTCCTCTTTGGTGCCGACAAGCTTCCCAAGCTCGCCCGCAGCGCCGGCCAAGCCAAAAAAGAATTCTTGATGGGGCAGGCCGAGGCCGACGAGGCCGCGGCCAAAGCACGCGAAGAAGCACGCATGCGAGCCGCTACGGCATCGGCCGACGTGATGGATAACGTCGAGATCGGCTCGTCGACCGGCGACGCCATCCCGCCGCCCACGCCCGGGCGGGGCACGCCGAGCTCGTAAAGCCGCAGCGCGTAGGAAGCCTCGTTGCCGCTCTTGGCCGAACGCGGCGCTGACGAAGCGCCGTGGGACCAAAAAGAGATGCCGATCACGGAGCACCTGCGGGAGCTCCGTAATCGTCTCTTGATCGCGATCGCCACCGTCGGCGCGATCGCGGTAGTGCTCTTCTGGCCGTCGCAGTACGTGATCCGCTGGATGATGCGCGAGTATTTCGGCGGGCTGCAGCTTCACGCGTTCGGCCCGGCGGACGTCATCTTCACCGAGTTCAAGTTCTCGATCGTCGGCGGAATCGTCCTCGGCCTTCCGTTGCTGCTGCAGCAGCTGTGGCTCTTCGTCGTGCCGGCCATTCATCCACGCACCCGCCGGATGGTCTACGCCTTCATTATTCCTTCGCTGCTGCTGGCGCTGCTCGGCTTGGCCTTTGCCCATTTCGTGGTGATTCCGCGCGTCGTCGCCGCGCTGCTGCACATCACCGACGCCGTCGCGACGCCGACCTTCGGCGTCGCCTCCACGCTGAACTTCGTCATCGTCCTGCTCGCGCTCTTCGCGATCATCTTCCAAACGCCGATCGTGCTGATCGGCCTGGCACGCCTGGGGATCGTCAGCGCGGCAACGCTCAAACACTACCGCCGTCACGCGCTCTTCGGCTTCTTTGTTGCCGGCGGCCTCGCGGCCCCGGACGGTAATCCGTTAACGATGGCGCTGCTGGCGCTGCCGATGTACGTGCTCTACGAGCTTTCGATCTGGATCATCGTTCCGCTCGAACGCCGCTGGAAAACGGCTTGACGGCAGCGCGCGCGCTGTACGCCGATTTCATCCGCACGTTCGGTAACGTGCTCTTTGCGGTCTCGCTTTTCGTCGTATGGGGCATCTTGACGCTCCTGGGAGTCGTCATCGATCAAGGACGAGAAGCGGGTGTTTACTTCGGCTCGTACGCCGCTCCGCTGGCGCGCGCGATCCTGCGCCTCAATCTCGACAACGTCTATCACTCGCCGTGGTATGTCGGCATCGTCGGGCTGATACTGCTCTCGCTTGCCGTCTGCACGTTCAAACGGGTAATACCCGCGCGCCTGCCGGCGCTTCGACCGGTCAAGATCGACAAGATCCCGCTTCACGCGGAGATCGACGCGGCGGCGCCGCCCGACGACGTGCGCGAGCGGCTCTCGGAGTACTTCGCCTCGCGCGGCTGGCGTGTGCGCCATCGTCTCTTCGAAGGTACGGAGTGGAGCTTCGCCGACAAGCACGACTGGGCGCGGCGAGGCGTCCTGGTCGCGCACGCGGGCTTCGTGATCATCGCCGCCGGAACGGCGCTCTACTGGGCGCGAGGTTTCTCCGGCGAGGTCGCGCTGCTCACCGGCGAGACCGCCGCGATTTCGCAGACCGGCGCCGTGCTGAAGCTCGACGATTTTGCCTACAAAATCGCGCCGACGCAGACGAAGAGCGGAATGGTATACCAGCCGGTCGACTACGTTTCACGCGTCACCGTCACCGGTAAAGACGGGGTCCCCAAGCATCTGACGGTGCGCGTCAACCATCCGATCGACGTCGACGACACGCTCTACTATCAGGCGAGCTACGGTTTCGGCATGCGCTTTCTCGTAACGCACAACGGCGTCGTCGACCGCGACACCTCCGGACGCACGCTTCAAGAAGGCGATTCGCTCTCGCTTCCCGGCTCGCAGCGAAGCTTTTCGTACGAACGCTTCGTGCCGACCGTCGACAAGCAGAGCGGCATGCCCACGGCCGACCCGCGCGTCAACGATCCGGCGGTCGTGCTCTCGGTCTCGCAGTCGGGCAGCACCCTCGGCGAGGCACTCGTGCCGCTGGGCACCTGGATCGACCTGGGCGGCGGATGGCGGCTCGTACCGAAGAAATACGTCCTCTATAGCGGCTTCCAATACCGCCACGATCCGGGCGTTCCGCTGGTCGGTATCGGCGCCTTCGTGCTGCTCGCGGGACTGGTGATCTCGTTCTATTTTCTGCCCGCCCGGCTGTACGTTCGAGTGGACGGGCGCGGCACGGGCGCGTCGTGCGTCGGCCTGGCAGCCACAACCGTCAAGGGGTACGACGTTTTCGAAAGCGAGTTCGGGCGTTTGGTGGTAGCGTTGAAGGCAGCCGGCTTATGAATTTTGCTTGGGACGAAATCCTCATCGCGGTAGCGCTCGGCTCGTACACGCTCGGCGCGCTTGCGCTGATCATCTATTTCTTTTCACAAGAGGAATGGTTTGCGCGAGCCGGCATTCCGCTCGCGATCCTCGGCTGCTTCGCGCAGTTCGCGCAGCTGGCGGTCCGGTTCGAGACCACCGGCGTCTGGCCGCTGCTCAACCTCTACGGTTCGCTGTCGCTCTTCGCGGCGATGTCGGTGGCGATCTTCATCGGCTTTGCGTTTCGCTACCGCCTTTGGTTTGCCGGCGGCTTCGTGCTCGCGCTGGCGGCGATCTTTCTCGCCTACGGCGTTACCTGGTACGAGGGGACGATGCCGCCGGTTCCCTCACTCCAATCGTACTGGGCAAAAATCCACGTGCCGATCGTCGTATCGTCGTACGCCGCGTTCCTGGTTGCGTTCGTTTTCTCGTGCATCTACCTGCTCAAGTTCTACGCGCAGGGAACGAAGTCGGCAGCGGTCGCACGCTGGCTGGGCGCGCTTCCCAGCCTGCCGGCACTTGACGTGATCGTCTATCGCGCCGTTGCCATCGGCCTGCCGCTGATATCGGTCGGCATCATCACCGGCGCCATGTGGGCACACGAGGCGTGGGGTGCGTACTGGCAGTGGGACCCAAAGGAGACGGCGGCGCTCTTTTCCTGGATCGTCTACCTCGCGTACATGCATCTCCACACCCGGCACGCGTGGCGGGGGCTGCGGACGAGTTGGGTGAGCGTCCTCGGCTTCGTTTCGATCATCTTCTGCTATCTCGGCGTGAACATCTGGATCTCGGGTTTACACAGCTACAAGGTGTGAGGGCCGCCGCCCCGGCAAACGACGGGCGTCCCGGATTCGTCCCGTGGGCGGGCCAGAGTCCGAGTTTCGTCCTGGCGCAAGCCGAGAGGTCAGGCTTACACTAAGCCCAAATGAGCCTGCGACCCGTACCTGCTGCTGGAGAGAACGATTGTGTCTGACTCGAACGCCGGCGCCCCGCACGACGCCGGCCTGACGCCGGCAGGCGCACACGACTCGCCGGCGCAAACGCCCGAGGAAGTTAGCCGGCGAACGTTCATGGCCAACGCCACGCTGACGATCGGCGGGATCGTCGGACTCGTGCTCGCCGTTCCGATCGTCGGGTCGCTGCTCCCGCCCAAGAATGCCGCCGCCGGCACCTGGTCGCCGCTGAGCGCGCAAGAGCTCGATGCGTTGCGGAAGGCTACGGAAAAGCCCGTCAAGCTGACGTTCACGATGAAGTATAAGGACGGCTACCTGCCGGAGCAGGCCGCCGACGAGTACGCGTGGGGCATCAAGATCGACCTCGACAAGTTCCGGGCCGCGCGGCCCGACATCTTCAACGTTCCGGGTCCGGACGGCGACCTGACCTACGCTCCCGTCAGCATGGGCTTCGTGGTCTTCAGCCCGATCTGTCCGCACTTGGGCTGCTACTACAACTGGAGCGACGCACAGAACCGCTTCATGTGCCCGTGTCACGGGTCGCAATACACGTTCGACGGCACGCACATCGCCGGGCCGGCGCCGCGCGGTCTCGACCCGCTCCCGCTGCGCTCCCAAAACGGCGCGGCCGAGGTAACCTGGATCGTGTATCAGTCGAACACCCCGCAACGCATCGTCGTCTCCTACCAAGCATAGGTAATCGCTGATGCTCAACTGGATCGAAAAGCGCACTGGATTCGTCTCGATGGCCAAGGAGTTCCTCACCGAGGACGTCCCGGGCGGCGCGAGCTATTGGTACGTTTTCGGAAGCGCGACGCTCTTCGCGATGATCGTGCAGATCGTCACGGGGATATTCCTGACGTTTTTCTACGCACCGTCGGCTGCGACGGCCTGGGAATCGACGCGCGCGATCTATCTCAATCCGTACACGCACTTCCTTCTATCGGTGCACTACTGGGGCGCGTCGGCGATGATCGCCCTGGTCTTCCTGCACTTGCTGCAAGTCTTGATTTTCGGCGCGTATAAGTCGCCGCGCGAACTGCAGTGGGTCGTCGGCGTTCTGCTGCTGCTGGTTACGCTGGTGCTCGGCCTCACCGGCTATCTTCTGCCCTGGGACATGGACGCATATTTCGCGTCGCAGGTATCGCTCAATATAACCGGCCTCGCTCCGATGGCCGGTCCGATGATTCAGCACATCGCGCAGGGCGGCGGCGGAATGGGCACGGAGACGATCAACCGCTTCTTCGGGCTTCACGTCTGGCTGATGCCGGCCGTGCTCGTCCTGCTTGTCGGCGCGCACCTGGCGATCTTCCGCCATAACGGTTCGGCGGGCCCCGTCGTCGAGGATCGCCGTACGTTGCGCCCCGGGCGGTTCTGGCCCGATCAGTTCTTCATGGACGGCGCGTTCTCGTTCATCGTCTTCATCATCATCTGCTTCCTCTCGTTCGCGTTCCCGCCGTATCTCGACGCGAAGGCCGATCCGACGAAGTTTTTCGTACCGTATCCGGCTTGGTATTTTCTCTCGCTCTTCGGGTTATTGGCGCTCGTGCCGGCGGAAATTCATCTCGGGCCGCTGTCGATCGGCACCGAGCTGATCGCGACGATCATCGTCCCAACATTATTCCTCGTGGTGGTTCTACTGCTGCCGTGGCTCGATCGCACCCGCACGCGAAGCTTTGCAGGGCGCACGGGCCTCTTATGGTCGACGGCGATCGTCGTCTTTGGGATAATCGGGCTCACGATCTACGGGCAAGTTACGACGATGGCCAAACAGGCGGCGGCCCCGGCGTCACCACCCGAATCGGTCGTGCTGAGCGAGGCTGCGGCGGCGACGCTCCCGGGCTCTCCCGGCACGGCAACGGCAGCGAATTCGGGCACGGGCGGCTCCGCGGCCGGCGGCGTCGCCAACGCCAACGGCTCGAAGGTTTTCTCTGCGAACTGCGCGACCTGTCACGGCGCGCAAGGGCAAGGTACGCCGGGAGCGTTTCCGCCGCTCGCCAACAATCCCGTCGTAACCGGCGATGCGAAAACCGTCATCGGGATCGTGCTCAACGGCCTGCACGGCCAGATCTCCATCGCCGGCATGACGTACAACGGACAGATGCCCGCGTGGAAGGGTCAGCTTTCGAATAAGGACATCGCCGACGTCATCACCTACATTCGCGGCAGCCTCGGAAACAATAAAGCCTCGGCGGTAACGCAAGCGCAGGTCAGCAGCTACAAACCATAGCGGCTCCTACATATCGCACGGCGGCCCTTCGTAGAGTACGAGGGCGGCTTTGCGGTCGACCGTGATCAACCGCCGAATCCTCCCATACGTCGGCTCCTGCGCGCCGTTTGCGGGCACGATCACCCAGGCGCGCTTTGCCGTGCAGATCACGCTGCGAGGCGCGATGCCGTCGCTCTGCGGATCGCCGTCGGAGGGCGGCGCGAGGGCGACTACGACCGGACGAGTGTAGAAGAGCAGCGCGTTTCCGCCCGAGACTCCTTGGATCGCAACGACGTCCCCAGGCCGGCGCTGCGCCTCAATCATGGCCGCCAGCCGCGGCACGGGCTTGAACGCCTCGGCGTGCGGCAGCACCGTCATTGCGAGCACGTCGGTGGCGACGATCGCCGCCAGCGCGAGTGCATACGGTGCGGCATTGACCGTTGAGCGGCGGGCGACCAAAAACGCCGTGAGCAGCGATCCGGCAAAGATCGCAACCGCCATCGCAAGCATCGGCGGAACGGCGATCGCGATTTCGGCCGTCAAGCGATTGTTGCGCATGAAGAGCCAGATTGCAAAAGCGAGCGCGCCGATCGTAATCGGCACGGTTGCCGCCGAGAAAACCGCCGAACGCGTGCCGCCACGCCGCACGACGGCTTCGAAATACAGCGCCGTCAGTATGGCGAGCGCCGGGAACTCGAGCGCGATGTAGTTTGGCAGCTTCGTGCTCGCGAAGCTAAAAAAGAGCAGCGGCATCACGCCCCATGCAAACGCGAGGCGAACCAGGCGCGCGGTCGCAGCGTGCTCGAGCACGTCCGCCCGCAAAGCGCGTACCCCGTACGCGAAGGCCATCGGCAGAAATGCGATCCACGGAAAGAAGCCGAGGATGATGACCGGCACGTAGTACCAGATCGGGCCCGACTGATTCTCGACGACGCCGGTGTAGCGCCCGATCGTATACTCGCCGATCAGTTTTTGCAGCGGGGCGAGGTGATAGTGTGCGACCAGCGCGATGGGCCAAGGTGCAGCGACGACGAGAAACGCGGCCAGTCCGGCGATCCACGCTCGCGCCGAGGGCGGTCGCATCGGCTCGATCCGGCGGTTCCAGAGAAAGAACGGCACGATGACCAGTAGCGCGACGACCGGCGCGACGGGGCCTTTGGCAAGGAATCCGAAGCCCGCCGCGATCCAGCCGAAGATCGCATAGCGGTCTCGCCCGGTCTCGAGCGCGCGAAACCACCAAAAGATCGTCATTGCAACCGTGAGGTCGAGCAGGGCATCCATGATCGCCAGCCGGCCGATCACGGCCTGCATCAAGCTCGTTGCGAGGATCACCGCCGCGTAGATGCCGACGCGCGATCCCGCCTGGCGCGCGACGGCGTAGCCGGTGAAGGCACAGAGCGCGATCGTGGCCAGCGCCGAGGGTAAGCGCAGTGCGAAGGGCGTCGGTCCGGTGAAGAGCGAGAAAATGGCGCCTAACCAAAAATAGAGCGGCGGCTGCACGAAGTACGGCACGTTGTTGAGGTGCATGACGACCCAGTCGTGCGTCAGCAGAATTTCTTTCGCGACTTCACCGTACGCCGTCTCGCTGTTGTCCCAGAGCGTGCCCACGCCTAAACCCGGCAGGGTCGTCAACGCGGCAACCACCGCACCCGCGACGGCCGCGCGAACGGCTCCGTCGGCGCTTGCTCTCATGACCAAAGGCGGTTTTTGGCTGCCGGACGCTGAAGCCTTCGTGCGCCCATATGTTACCGATTTCCCTGCGCTCCCATGGCCGCCGAGCGCTAATCGTCGGCGGAGGAAACGTCGCCGCGCGCAAAGCGGAATCGCTCGCAGCGGCGGGCTTCCCGATCGCGGTCGTTGCGGAGCGCATCGGCGATCGTCTGCGCGATCTTCTGCGCGAGTGCGGCGGAACGTTTGCCCAGCGGGCCTACGATTCGAACGATCTGCACGGCGCGTCGCTCGTCGTCGCCGCGACCGACGACACGGCCGTGAACGCGCAGGTCGTCGACGACGCGCGCGCCGCCAACGTTCTTGCCTGCGACGCTTCGATGCCCGAACGCGGCGACTTCACGATGCCGGCGGTTCTGCGGGTGGGAGAGTTGACGATCAGCGCCGATTCCTCGGGCGCGTCGCCGGCGTTTTCCAAACGAATCGTTCGGGAGCTTTCCGCTCATTTCGGTCCGGAGTACGGCCTCGCCCTCGAGACGCTGCGCCGAATGCGCGGCGCGATCAAGGAACTCTTCCCGCGAGACGAAGGCGCAGAGATCCTGCGCGAACTCGCGCAGCAGCCGGTGGAGGAGCTTGCGCGCATGCCGGACCGAAGCGCGATATGCGCCTCGCGGCGCAGCCGGCTGGCGACCGTCCAGAGCCGCAGCGTCGCCGCGCGTTTGGCAGAACGCGGCATCGCCACGACGCTCCTGGGTATCACGACCAGCGGCGATCGCGACCAGCTTCGTTCGATCGATCGGATCGGCAGCGTCAACGTCTTCGTAACCGAGGTCGAGAACGCGCTGCGCGACGGGCGCGCGGACTACGCAGTCCACTCCTGTAAAGATCTTCCGAGTACGCTTGCCGCCGATCTGCGGATCGCCGCGGTTTCGCTGCGCGAGGACCCGCGCGATGCGTTCTGCAGCGAGCATTATGCAGGTCTCGACGAACTGCCGGCGGGGGCCGTCGTGGGGACCTCGAGCCCGCGGCGGCGCACGCAGCTGCTCGGGCTTCGCCCGGATCTGCGGTACGAGACGCTGCGCGGCAACGTCGATACGCGACTGCGCAAACTGCGCGACGGCGAGTACGACGCCATCGTGCTGGCGATGGCGGGGCTGAACCGTCTTGGGCAGGGTGCGAGCCACGTCGTTCCGTTTGAGCTCGAGCAGATGGTACCGGCGGTCGGCCAAGGCGCGCTCGCCGTCGAGACCCGAGCCGGCAATGAGGAAATTGCGGCATTACTGCGCGCCGCCGTCAACGATGCGCCCACCGAGCTGTGCGTGCAATGCGAGCGAGCTGCGCTCGCGGCGATGCACGCCGGGTGCAGCGCGCCGATCGGCATCCACGCTCGCCTCGCCGGCAGCGACATGGTCGTCATGGGAGCAGCCGAGGCCGAGCCGGGAAATCTCGTGCGTGCGAGCGTACAGGGTCGCGTGACGAAGATGGAGGAGGCGCACGCATTGGGCACCGCGCTCGCGGCCGCGCTATCGAATCGCGCGACGGCCGCCGGAGCACGGCGGTGATCGTGGTTCGTCCGCGGCGGCTCCGCCGCAGCGCGGTGATGCGAGCGCTGGTTCGCGAGAACCGCGTCAGCCTCGATCAGCTCGTGCAGCCGGTCTTCGTCGTAGAGCGTCCCGAAGACGTGGGGCCGATCGCCGCGATGCCGGGGATATCACGCCTGAGCGTCGACGCCGCCGTCGCCGAGGCCCGCGAGCTCTTTAGTTTGGGCATCAAGAGCCTGCTTATCTTCGGCATTCCCGCCCGTAAGGATGCGGTTGCGTCGAGCGCCTACGATCCCCAGGGCGTCGTGCAGCGTGCTATTCGGAGGATCAGGGCCGAGCTGCCGGAGATGCTGCTGATCGCCGACCTGTGCGGCTGCGAGTACACCGATCACGGCCACTGCGGCATCCTCGATCCCAGCGGCGACGTCGACAACGACTCGACGCTCGAGCTGCTCTGCCGGATCGCGCTTACGTATGCGCAGGCCGGCGTCGACGTCGTCGCGCCGTCCGATATGATGGACGGTCGCGTGAAGGCACTCCGCACCGCGCTCGACGCGCAAGGGCACGCCGGCGTCGCGATCATGGCCTACAGCGCAAAATACGCCTCGGCTTTTTACGGACCGTTTCGCGAAGCGGCCGGCTCGGCTCCGCAGCACGGAGACCGGCGCACCTACCAGATGGACGCGCCCAACGCGCGCGAGGCGCTGCGCGAAATCGCGCTCGACATCGCCGAGGGGGCGGACATCGTCATGATCAAGCCAGGGCTTCCATATCTCGATGTCGTTCGTTGCGCGCGCGACCGGTTCGACGTGCCGATCGCGGTGTACAACGTCAGCGGCGAGTATGCAATGCTCGCGGCGGCGATCGCCAACGGCTGGCTCGAGGCCGAGCGGGCCGTCGACGAAGTGCTCACCTCCTTCGTTCGGGCCGGTGCCGATATCGTGATTACCTACTTTGCTAAGGCATACGCCCGCCGTCATGGCTGATGCGATCGTCCTGCTAGCGGGCGGCAGCGCGCGGCGCTTTCCAGGCAAGCTGGAACACGAGACCGGCGGCCGGCCGATGATCCTGCGGATTTTTGCGCGGTTGCGCGAGCTGCGGATTCCCATCTACATCGCCGGAAAGTCAAGCTTCTCGCCGCCGATCGACGCGCAACTCGATGCACCGCTGCTCGTCGATCGCGCGCCGGCGCAGGGACCCTCATCCGCCTTTTACTCGGCGTGCGCGGCGATTCGCGCCGACCGTCTCTTTGCGATCGCCGCGGATCAGCCGCAGCTCGAATCTCGCGCTCTGGCTGAAGTATCGGCATCGTGGCGTGCCGGCGACGAAGCCGTCGTGCCCGAACACGACGGGCGGCTCGAGCCGCTTGCGGCCCTCTACGATCGTTACGCGGTTCTGCGCGAAGGTGCGGCGCTTCGCCGGCATGGGCGCGCGGCGATGCACGATTTGCTCGCGCGCCTTGCGGTACGAATACTCCCCGCCGACGGAAGGTATTTCGTGAACGTCAATCGGCCCGACGATCTCACCGCGGTGGTGACGACGTGAAGCTCGAACGCTCGATCGCCGCGTTTGCCCGGGCGCGAAAGGTCATTGCGGGCGGCGTCAACTCGCCGGTTCGCGCACTCGGATCGGTCGGTCTCTCGCCCGTCTTCATGAAGAGCGGTGCCGGAGCGACGCTCTACGACTTGGACGGCCACGAGTACCTCGACTACATCATGTCGTGGGGAGCGTTACTCTTCGGCCACGCACATCCGGCCGTCACGCGTGCGATCTCCAATGCGGCGGCGCGGGGAACGTCGTTCGGTACGCCAACCGAGGCGGAGAGCGAACTCGCCGAGCTGATCGTGTCGATGATGCCCTCGATCGAACGCCTTCGCTTCGTATCGAGCGGAACCGAAGCGACGCTGAGCGCGGTTCGCTTAGCGCGCGGCTACACCGGGCGCGCGAAGATCGTGAAGTTTGCGGGCTGCTATCACGGCCACGCCGACTCGTTTTTGATCGCCGCCGGATCGGGCGCGCTGACAGCCGGCGTTCCCAACTCGCCAGGCGTCACCGAAGGCACCGCGGCCGACACGGTCGTGCTGCCGTTCAATGACGCCGAGGCCGTGGAGCAAGCCTTCACGCTCCATGAAGGCGCGATCGCGACGGTAATCGTCGAGCCGTATCCGGGGAACATGGGCCTGATCTTGCCTCGCGCCGGCTTTTTAAAGCGCCTTCGCCGGCTCTGTACGCAGCACGGCGCGGTGCTAATCTTCGATGAAGTAATGAGCGGCTTTCGCGTCGGCCGCGGCGGCGCTCAGCTCCGCGAGGGGGTCGAGCCCGATCTCACCTCGCTGGGCAAGGTGATTGGCGGCGGCCTCCCGGTGGGAGCCTTTGGAGGTCGCGCGGAGATTATGGCGAGGCTGGTGCCTGAGGGGCCCGTCTACCAGGCCGGCACGCTCTCGGGCAACCCGGTGGCCATGGCCGCCGGCATCGCAACGCTCGGCCTCATTGCCGGGGAGCCGAGGCTCTACGAAGAGCTCGAGTCGCTCGCGACCCGAATGACCGACGGGCTTGCGGCGAGTTTCAAAGGCCACGGAGTGCCGATTTACACGACGCGCGCCGGCGGAATGTTCGGAGTGTTTTTCTCTGGCGGACCCGTGGAGGATCTCACCGGTGCCCAAGCCTGCGACCGCCCGCTCTTTTCGCGCTACTACGCAGCGATGCTCGATCGCGGCGTCTACTTCGCGCCCTCGCCCTACGAAGCAAACTTTCTCTCGACAGCTCATACGGCCATCGATATCGATCTGACGATCGCCGCGAGCGACGCCGCGCTGAGCGAGGTGCTCGAAATGCCCTTGTCGAGCAGCGTCCCGGGGCCGTAGGATTCCAGTATGCCCCTGACATGCATCGGTCTTTCGCACCACACGGCCCCGGTCGAGGTCCGCGAACGCCATGCATTCCCGCCTTCCCGAATGGCCGAGACGCTGGTCGCGTTGCGGGATTACGAAGCGGTCAAGGAAGCGGTCATGCTGCAAACCTGCGGGCGCCTGGAGATCTATGCCGAGCTCGACGACTACGAAACCGGCGTCGCGCAGATCAAGTCGTTTCTCTCGAACTTTCGTCACGGCGCAACCGGTTACGACCTCGAGTCGTATCTCTACACGCGGCTCGGTCATCAAGCCGTCAATCATCTCTTCCGCGTCTGCACCGGACTCGACTCGATGCTGATCGGCGAAGCCGAGATTCTCGGCCAAGTCAAAGATGCATACGTTGCCGCGACTGCGGCTCGTTCGATCGGACGGACGCTGCACCGCCTCTTCCGCGAAGCTCTCGCCGCGGGAAAGAGCGCGCGCGCAAAAACGCGTATCGGCGGCGAGTCGGTCTCGCTGGCCACCGCCGCCGTCGAAGCGGCGCGACAGCGTTTGGGAAGTCTCCAGGGTAAGGCGGTGCTCGTCGTCGGCGCTGGGAAGATGGGGCGAGCAGCGGTGAAACGCTTGAGTCAGGAGGGCGCGGCTCGCGTCATCGTCAGCAATCGGACCGCCGCGCGCTCGCGCGAGTTGATCGGCGAGGCCGGTTTCGGGGAAGTCGTGGAGATGCCCGAGCTTTCGTCGGCGCTCGCCGTCGCCGACGTGGTCGTCGCGTCGACGGGCTCGTCGCACTTCGTTCTCGACGAAGCGAGCGTGTGCGCGGCGATGAAAACGCGACCGCACCAGCCGCTCTTCATCGTCGACATCGCGGTTCCGCGCGACGTCGATCCTGCAGTTGCGCATATCGACAACGTGGCGCTCGTAGACGTCGACGGGTTGAAGTCGGTCGTCAACGAACGCCTCGACCTGCGACGCGAGGCGATTCCCGCAGTCGAAACGATCATCGCCGAACACGTCGAGCGGTTCGAGGGGTGGTATCGCTCGCGCGCGACCGATCCGATCATCGCGCGGCTGACGCAGAAGGCCGAAACCATTCGCGCAGCCGAAATCGAGCGTCTCTTTGCGCGCTGTCCGGAGCTGAGCGAACGGGAACGCATGCTCGTCACCGGCATGAGTCTGACGATCGTCTCGAAGCTCTTGCACTCGGTGATTTTGAGGATTCGCAGCAAAGCGAGCGTCGACCACGCCGAAGCCCTGTCACATGCGCGCGTTCTCGACGAACTCTTTGAATTGAACATCGCCGGAGAAGTCGCGGCATCGCTGCTCTCCGCGATGCCCGATGAACAGTAGCAATAGCGGTCGCGTCTTCCTAGTCGGCGCAGGCCCGGGCGACCCGGGCCTGCTGACGTTACGAGCCGCCGAGGTTCTCGGACGGGCCGACGTCTTGCTCTACGACGCTCTTGCAAGCGACGCGATCGTCGCGCTCGCGCCGCCGCCGTGCGAACGAATCTTCGTCGGAAAGCGCGCCGGCGCGCATGCCATGCCGCAGGCGGAGATCGAACGGCTGGCAATCGAACGCGCGCGTAGCGGAGCGCGCGTCGTGCGTTTGAAAGGCGGCGATCCCTTCGTGTTCGGCCGCGGCGGAGAAGAAGCACAGGCGTTGCGTGCCGCGGGCGTTGCGTTCGAGATCGTTCCAGGCGTAAGTTCGGCGTATGCCGTACCGGCCTACGCCGGCATTCCCGTTACGCATCGCGCACATGCGGCCGCATTCACCGTCGCCACGGGTCACGAGGACCCAACAAAGCCGGCCCCGAGCCTCGACTATTCGAAGCTCGCCGATCCCGGGCGGACGCTGGTTCTATTGATGGCGACCGCAAATTTGCGCGAGATCGCCGCGGCGCTCGTCGCTGCGGGCCTTTCATCGGACACACCGGCTGCCGTCGTGCAGGACGGCACCCGGCCGAGCCAGCGTACCGCTAGCGGAACGCTCGGAACGATCTGCGATGAGGTCGAGCGCGCGCAGATCGGCGCGCCTGCGGTCGCCGTGATCGGTCCGGTTGCGGAGCTGCGCGCCGAGCTGCGCTGGTTCGATACCGGAGCCCTCTTCGGAAAGCGCGTGCTGATCACGCGCGCGGGATCGCAATCCGCCGCATTTGCGCGCGCGCTGCTCGCGCGCGGCGCCGAGCCGATTTCGGCGCCGGCGATCGCCATCGAGCCGATCGAAGATACGCGCGCGGCCGATGACGCGCTTGCCGATCTTGCGCGCTATGCGTGGATCATTTTTACTTCGCAAAACGGCGTCGACGCGTTCTTTAGCCGCCTGCGCGCGCAGGGTGCCGACGCACGACGCGCCGGCTCGGCGAAAATTGCGGCGATCGGCGATCGCACCGCGGAGCGCTTGGGCGCTAACGGCATCATCGCGGATCTCGTCCCTCCCGCCTTCGTGAGCGAGGAAGTTGCCGCCGCGATCGTCGCACGAGCGTCTGCCGGGGATCGCGTCCTGCTGTACCGCGCGCAGGAAGCGCGCGACGTTCTTCCACGGATGCTCGAAGAGGCTGGACTGCGCGTCGACATCGTGGCCGCCTATCGCACCGTCGTCCCGAAGAATGACGAGTTCGCGCGGAAGGTCGCGCGCGCTGACGTTCTCACCTTTACCAGCGCGAGCACGGTCCGGGGATTCGTCCAGCTCCTGGGAAAGAGTACGACGCCCGCAGCAGCTGCGGCGGGAAAGTGCGTTGCCTGCATCGGGCCGATCACCGCAGAGGCCGCCGCGCAGGCGGGGTTGAGCGTCGACGTCGTCGCCACGGTTTTCACGACCGAAGGTCTCCTCGACGCACTGGAAAGCTACTACGCACTGCAAACGTGCTAAACGTTGCTGTCGGGGCGCTCTTCGCTGCCGCCATTGCGATCGGTGCGTATCGTGCGCGCTCACTTTCGCCCGATGGAGCGGTTGCCGCATTTGCCGTCGGAACGATCGTCTTTGGCTGCACCCAGTGGCGAGGCGCTGCGATACTTCTGGCGTTCTTCATACCGTCGGCGATCCTGACGCGCATCGGCCGCGAACGGAAGGCGCGACTCACCGGAGCACCCGCCGCAAAAGCACGCAACGCCTGGCAGGTGTTTGCTAACGGCGGCGTCGCCGCGCTCTGCGCACTGGGCGCGCTGCGTTTCGGCGCTCCCTTTGGCGTTGCGTTCGCCGGGGCGTTTGCCGCGGCATCGGCCGACACGTGGGGCACGGAGATCGGTACGCTCGCGCGCGGGCGGCCGGTATCGATTCTCACGTTTCGCCAGATTCAAACCGGACTCTCCGGCGGTATCACGTTTCAAGGCAGCGCCGCGACCATCGGCGGCGCGCTCTTGGTCGGTGCGGTCGCCGCGCTCACCGGCTTCGCGCCGCTGCTTGCCGTAACGATCGGCGGCATCGCCGGCGCGCTGCTGGACTCGCTACTCGGCGCGAGCCTGCAGGCATTGCGCTGGTGTCCCGCTTGCCGGTGCGATTGTGAAACGTCGCCGCACGTTTGCGGAACGCCGACGACCCTTCGACGAGGCATCGCGTGGTTCCAAAACGACGCAGTGAACTTCTTCGCGACCGTTGGCGGCGCCCTGGTGGCGGTGCTCGGAGCGCGATGAGCGAAAACGAGCACGCGCGACGCCTTTCCAAGCGGCGCCCCGCGGCGGAGCATCAAGCGGTTCCCCCGCTGCCGCGTAAACGCTACGATATCGTCTACGTCGATCCGCCGTGGTACTACTACGGCAGTCCGATCAAAGACGCCGCCGCCGGCAAGCACTACCCGATGATGTCGCTCGATCAACTCGCCGCCATCGACGTGCGCGCGATGCTCAACAAACGCGCCGCCGTCTTCATTTGGGCGACGTGTCCGCGGCTCGACTTTGCCCTGAAGTTGATCGACGCATGGAAGCTGCACTATCGCGGCGTCGCGTACGTCTGGGTGAAGATCAACCGGCGCGGCGAGATCATCTCCGGTCAGGGCATACCTCCAACCTTCACCAAGCCGACCTCGGAACTGCTGCTCGTCGCCACGACCAATCCGACCGGGCGGCCGTTTCCCATCCTCGACCTCGCGCAACCGCAGGTCGTGCTCCAGCCGCGCGGCGCGCACAGCGAGAAGCCGGCGATCTTTCGTACGCTGATCGAGAGCCTGTGCGGGCAGCGAAGCCGCATCGAGCTCTTTGCGCGGTCCCAGACGGAGGGTTGGGACGCGTGGGGCGCGGAGTCTCCCTGCCGGAGCGGCGGCGTCACGAGACGGGCCGCCCGCGCGTTGGGAGGCAGGGAAAAACGCAAAAAATGACGGCCATGGTTGGTGAACGAGGGCGAATGGAGCGAGCCACGCTCGGCTCCGTCCTCATCCATTGCCTCGTCGCGCTGGCGATTCCGGCGCTCGCCTGGACCGTGGCAGACACGCCGGCGGTCGAAACGGTGAGCTTCACCCACGTACTTCACGTTCAAATCGTCCGGCCGCAGCGGCCGATGCCGCGCCCGCGCGCGGCCGCGCCGCATTTCAAGGCGACGCCCACGATCAGTCCCGCGCACAAGGTTACGTTGGTGAAGTTGCAGCAGCACGGCCAACCCGCGAAGGTTCCGCTTTCGACGAGCGCTCCGGCCGCACCGTCGGTCGCCGCCGTCGCGCAAGCCGGCGACTCCGCATCGCACGGCACGACCGCGCCGATCTCGACCGCTTCGCCGCAAGTGCGAAACGTCGCGAGTGAGAACGCGCGTCCCGCCGGCGGTTACCTTCCGTTCGGCGCCGAGCAGCCGACGCCGGTACTCGATCCGCAAGTGCGCAAACAACTCGACGCTCTCGGCGCGCACGTCACCTTAGTCGTCACCGTCGGCGACGACGGCAAGATGACAAACCTCTTTTTCACGCCTCCCGTCGACTCACAAACCGAGACGAAGATCCGGTCGCTGCTTGCGGACGCGAGCTGGGATCCCGCGGTTTGCGGCGGCGGCGTCGCGTGCGAAGGCCAAGCGACCATCAAGCTCTAGCCGTTGCCGCGCTGCCTCCGTGTGGCCCGCTCGAAACCTTTAGCTTATCTCGTCGCGGAAAGCGATCGCTTCTAGTTCGACGCGGACCGCGTCATCGATTGGAATGACGGGGCGTGCCTCGAACACAAAGGCGGGAAGCATGGAGCAAAACTTGTGAACGGCTGCCGGATCATCGCAGTCCAGCAACATATAGCCGCCCCAGTCGCCCACGCGAATGACGAACAATTCGATCTTGAAATGGCCAGGCGCCTTCCATCGCGTGAAGACCTCTAATATCCGCTTTTGCGCATTTTCGTATTCTATGGGTGAGCCCTGCGGACGTTCTGTCCACGTCAACATGTACTTCAAGAGCAACCTCCGGTTTTAGTGGTAACACGTGCTTGTATGCGTTTTAGCAGGTACTACCCGTCGGATTGTGTATCGACTGCAACGCCCGTAGGAACATTGCTCCAATGCCCGGAGCGGACCGTGTACTTGTATTTGCAGCCTGGGTAAGTAAATACTCGTGCGCCGACGTAGAGACGTTTGTTGCTGCTGTCCAGAGCACCAAAATATCCAGCCAAAGTTTCGCACGTTCGCCGAGGTTCACCCCTATAGGGAGGGCGATAAATGCCAACGTCGCCTAAGGCTGAAAATGCGAGAAGATTGCCTTTCAAATCGAACGTTATACCGACGGTATCTTGGAAATTCTGTTCCCTGAGCGGTAGCACGTGGGCACCTCTCTGGCGCCCGTGCGGGAACTTTACAAGGTAGGAGCACTGGTACTTTGGGTCCTCGCACAGTTTTGACAATGTAGCGTAAACATCTCCCCCATGGACTGCAACGGCCCACGCTCCATATGGGTATCCAGGCACGCAAAGGCTTCGTGTCGGCGAGGTCGCCCCGTTCTCGTAAACCTGGACGCACCGTTTCCCGTAATTCGAAACGTAGACGATTGCGCGCTTGTCGTCGAACGCCACGTCACTTGGCGCCCCGCCGGGATCGGACAGTGTGGGTCCCGCGGCCCCGCAATCTGCAGTAAACGTAAAGACTTTGCTCAACGAAGGAACCGGCACATATAAAACGTGGGCGGCACTTACGCCGATTCCGCCCCAGCTGTACGGTTTCATCGGCGGCAGTGTGTCGTAGCAAAGCAAGCGGTGCCGCTTCCCGGAAACAGAATACTCCTTGACCCAGGGAAGCGAGGAAAGGTAGAGCCGGTCTCCCTTAACTTCTCCGCGGTCGGGCTGACGTGCCGAAGCCGCGCCCGGTTGGGCGAGGACTCCGCCCGCGCCGATTCCATTGCAGGCGCTGACCGCTAGAGTGCCGACGAAAAGGGAAAGAATCCGCACCGGTATGTAACGCACCGTTGCCTCCAGTAGTCTGCGAGCTTGCTCCCACTAGCATCCCACAGATTGGCGCGGCTGCCGTGAGCCGGAGGTCCTTCAAGTAAGGCCTTATGACTTCGCAATATTGGCGCTGTTGCTAGTCACAGCGGCCAGTTCGTTAAAGAATTGACTTCCCGAGCGCGGAGCAGATAAGGCCGACGGCGAGCGCCGCGGTTTGATTGCGGTCGTCGAAGATCGGGTTGATCTCGACCATCTCAATCGAGCCGAGCTGACGGCTTTCGTGGAGCATCTCCATCACGAGATGCGCTTCGCGGTAGCTCAATCCGCCCTTGACCGGAGTTCCGGTGCCGGGGGCTTCGCTCGGATCGATCGCATCCATATCGAACGAAACGTGAATCGCCCGGCCGTTTGCGCCGGCAACGGCTCGTGCGAGCTCCATAACGCGAACCATGCCGAGCTTGTCGACGTCGCTCATCGTGTAGGCCTTGACGCCCCACTCGCGCAGCAGCCGCTTCTCGTCGGGGTCGACGTCGCGCAAGCCGATCTGCACCGTGCTCTCGGGCAGCGCAAAACCGTTTTGCAACGCGAAGTAGAGCGGCATGCCGTGAACGTTGCCGGTCGCGGAGCTGTCGGGGCTGTTGATATCGGCGTGAGCGTCAATCCAAACGAGTCCCGGCGCCGCGCCGCGCGCACGCGTCAGCCCATCGAGCGTGCCCATCGCGATCGAGTGATCGCCGCCGAGGACGATCGGCAAGCCGCCCTCACGAACGGCTCGATCGACGAGCGTTGCGAGATCGTTGCAGACATCGGTAATAACGTCGAGAAACTTCGCCGACGAATCGGCTGCGTCGGCCGACTCGCGGATGGGAACCGGAAGATTTCCGTGGTCGACGATCTCGGCGATTCCGAGCTTTCGCAGCTTCTCGTGGAGCTTCGCATAGCGAACGGCCGACGGACCCATATCGACGCCGCGGCGGCTCGCTCCTAAGTCCATCGGAACGCCGACGATGTCGACGCGGCCGACCTCCGCCGCGACGCTCACGATGTTTTTGCCGCGCGAAGCACGCGCAGCATGATGACGCGCAAAACGCCGACGAGCGGCACCGCAACGAGCATACCGAAGAGCCCTCCAAGATCTGCACCGATCAGCACCGCGATCACGACGACGAAGGGGCTCAAGCGGACTTGACGGCCCACGATCGGCGGCGCGATCAGATGCCCCTCCACTTCGTAGATCAGAACGAAGGCGATGCTCACGAACAGCGCGTTGAGCCAGCCGTTGGCAAGTGCCGCGGATAGGGCGGCCGGCAGATAGGCGAGCACCGCTCCAACGTAGGGAATCAAGTCGCCAAGTGCGGCGAGCAATCCAAAGAGCCAGGGATAGGGAACCCGCAGCAGCGCGAGCGCGCCGGTGATCAGGACACCGACGACGAGCGCTACGAGCAGCTGCCCGCGGATGAAGCCGCCGATGACGTTGTCGATATCCGAGAGCAGCGAAACCGTCGCGCGCCAGCGCTCCTCCGGCACAATGGCCGCGAGGCTGCGCTTGAGGTGGTCGAGGTCGAGCAACAGATACGCCGTCACCATCGGGACGATGATGAGAATCGCGACGGCAGCCGCGGTTCCTGCCAAGACCACGACAATATGCCCGGCCGTCTGCAGGCCGCGGGTCTCGACCCAGTTCGCAAGATCGAGGGGGGCCCGCGCCAACTCACGCCGGGCCCAGCCGGGCAATCGCGACGTCAACGGGTCGCGCGGATCGTAGACGATCGAGCGAAGCCTGTCGACCAGCTCTGGGTAATGCCGAACCAGTTGACTGACGTCGTCCATGATGTGCGGCACCACGAACATCGCGCAGATCGCCAGCGTCGCGAGCATTCCCAGATAGACCAGAAGGATCGCAGCGATCAGGGGCACGCGCCGGCGCAGCCACTGGACCCCCGGATAGATGAGGTATGCCAAGAAAACCGCAGCGACGAGGATATAGATCACGCCGTGAATGCGGGCGAGGATCCTGATGACGTACTCGCCCGCAAAGAGCGTCAGAACGACCACCATCAGAACCTTGAGCGCGTACGTTACCCGCCCTTCGGTCAACGATCGCCACGGATTCGGCGAGCCCTTCATCCGCAACGACGTTCACCATGCGACCGAGCGAGCCCCCGTAAAACCCGCACCGCCGGCAGGAGTCGAAACGCGCGCTGAGCGAAACGTCGGAGATGCTAGCACGCGCGATTGCTCTGTGCGCACTTGTCTGCATAGCAATTCCAGCCGCTCCGGCCAGCGCGTACCTTCCGCCCCCTTTTGCAACGCTCAACCGCGACGTTCGAATGCTGGCGCGCCGTCTCCCCGCGCCGAGCGCATTGGACGTCGTCGATCTCAATACCGGTTATAACGCGGGCTTCAACGCCGGCAAAAGCATGCCGGCCGCGTCGACGATCAAACTTCCCGTGATGGTCGCGGTCTTCGAGGCGCTGGCCGGAGGGAATTTCGATCTGAACCGCCGCGTGACGCTCGAACAGCAAGACAAAGACGACGGTTCGGGAGACCTGAGCGGTGCGCGCAGCGGCAGCACGTATCCAGTCTCGGCACTGCTCGATAAGATGATAGACATCAGCGACAACACCGCGACCAACATGTTAATTCGGCTCGTCGGGCGGCACACGATCAATCGCGAGATGGCGGAGCTGGGCTTGGGAACGACGCACCTCCTGGGCGACGTTCGCACCGACGCGTGGTCGATTCGCGCGACGCTTCGCACCTCGCCGGCGGATCTCGGGCGCCTGCTGACGCTGATGGCGCACGGCGAGCTGGTCGATCAGTGGTCGTCAAACGAGATGATCTCGATATTGGAAGCCGACCAGGTGAACACGCTGCTGCCGCAGCCGCTTCCAGCCGACGTGCCGATCGCGCACAAGACCGGTTCGTTCTTCGATACGCTCAACGATGCCGGGATCGTGTATGCCGACAACGCGCCCTACGTCATCGTCGTCATGACGACGTCGCTGCCGTCGCAGCAGCTCGGGCGGGAATTCATCCACCGCATCTCGCGGCTCGCCTATGCCGACGAAGTGAGCTTCGCCCACTGGCGCGAACTGCATCAAGCGATCCGCGCACCCGAGGGTTCGCCCGACGTCCCCTACTGGACGAATACGTCGTCGCCGGCGCCGCCGGCTCCGCTTACACCTTAACCCGGGCCGAGGCGTAGACCGGCGTGAGCCACGACCGGTAACGCGCCTCACGCCCCGTCACTATCCTCGAGTACAGCGTGCTCAGCAGCTTGGTAACCGGGCCCATCGCGCCGTCGGAGACCTGGCGGCGATCGATCGATGCAACGTAGGCGATTCCGACGGCCGTCCCGGTGAAGAAGACCTCCTCGGCCGAGTAGAGCTCGCCGCGGTCGATCGAGCGTTCGACGACCTCCATGCCGAGCTCTTGGCGCGCGATCTCCATGATCGCGCGGCGCGTCACGCCCTCCAGAACGTTTTGCGACGGATCGGGCGTGTACAGCACGCCTCGCCGAACGAGAAAGATGTTCTCGGCCGAGCCTTCGGAGACGTGGCCGTCGTGCGAGAGCAGAATCGCCTCGTCGTAGCCGTTGGCCACGGCCTCGCTCTTCGCCAGGGCCGAGTTGACGTAGAGCCCGGTAATCTTGGCGCGCGGCGGGGCCATCGTGTCGTCGGCGCGGCGCCACGAGCTGACGCAGACGTCGAGCCCTCGGTCGGTATCGAGGTACTGCACGTAGGGGATAGGGACGATGGCAAAGGCATCGGGGACGCCATGCAGCCGGACGCCGACGTCTTCGGCCGCTTTGTAGGCGAAGGGACGGACGTAGAGATCGCCTTTAAAACTGTTCCGCAGGCAGAGCTCGACGGTGATTTCGGCAAGTTCGTCGACGCCGTGCGGCAGCGACATCGTCAGAATCTTTGCGGAGGTTTGGAGACGCTCGTAGTGGTCGCGAAGCAAGACGAGAAAGAGCTCGCGCTCTTCGGGCAGCCAGTAACCTCGAATGCCTTCGAAACAGCCGGTCCCGTACTGAAGGCCGTGGGTGAGCAGTCCGACCTTCGAATCTCCGTAACGAGCGAAGCCGCCACCCGCGTAGACGGTAATCCCGGACAGATCCATCGTATCAGCCCTCCTGTGCAGTCACCGTTGGTTGCTCTCGGCACCCTCCGGCTCCTTTGGCTCTGGCCACGCGCAGTGGGGACTCGTCAGCCGCC
Source organism: Candidatus Cybelea sp. (assembly GCA_036489315.1). Lineage (NCBI taxonomy): Bacteria > Bacillati > Vulcanimicrobiota > Vulcanimicrobiia > Vulcanimicrobiales > Vulcanimicrobiaceae > Candidatus Cybelea > Candidatus Cybelea sp. The sequence continues at coordinate 28,581 of DASXFZ010000029.1, read as the reverse complement.
GCGCGAATTCACAAATCGTGAGCAAACAATACGTTCGATTGACGCACCCGCTCGTACGCGATGGCGGCCAGCTTCGCCGCGCAACCTGGGAGGAGGCGCTCGACCGTGCCGCATCGGCGATCGACGATGCGCGCCGGCGAGACGGAACGCACGCGTACGGGATGTTCAGCTGTTCGAAAGCGACCAACGAGATGAACTATATCGCTCAGAAGTTCGCTCGCGCGGTCGTCGGCAGCAACAACATCGACAGCTGCAATCGAACTTGACACGCTCCTAGCGTCGTCGGTCTGACGGCGGTCTTCGGGGCAGGCGGCGGAACGAGCTCGTACGAGGAGGTCGAGCGCACCGGCGTCGTTATCCTGTGGGGATCGAATGCGCGCGAAACGCACCCGATCTACTTTCATCACGTGCTGCGCGGCATTCACAACGGCGCAAAGCTCTACGTCGTCGATCCGCGCCGTACGTCCAGTGCGCGCTGGGCCGACGGCTGGCTAGGCCTCGACGTCGGTTCGGATATCGCGCTTGCCAACGCCGTCGGTCGCGAGATTCTGGCCGCCGGCTTGGAGAATCGCGAGTTCGTCGAACGAGCGACCAGCGGTTTCGAGGCGTACCGCGCCTGCGTCGAGCCCTACACCCTCGAATATGCCGAGCGGACGACGGGCGTGAGCGCTTCCCTTATTCGAGAGCTCGCGCATACGTATGCGAACGCGCCGCGCGCACAGCTGTGCTGGACCCTGGGCATCACCGAACACCACAACGCCGTCGACAACGTTCGCGCGCTGATCAACCTCGCACTGCTCTGCGGCCACGTCGGGCGTTACGGCAGCGGCGTGTGTCCGCTGCGCGGACAGAACAACGTCCAAGGCGGCGGCGACATGGGAGCGATTCCCAACAAGTTTCCCGGCGGTCAAGATGTCGAGGACCCGGCGAGCCGTACAAAGTTCGAGCGCGCCTGGAACGTGACGCTGCCGCAAAAAAACGGCTGGAACCTCACCGACATGTTCGCCGCCGTCGGCCGGCGCGAGCTGGAGACCCTTTACGTCATCGGCGAGAATCCAGCGCAATCGGAGGCCGATCAGGAGCACGCGATGGAGCTGCTGCGAAGTCTGCGCCACCTGATCGTTCAGGACATCTTCCTGACGAAGACCGGTGAGCTCGCGGAAGTCGTTTTTCCGGCGTCGGCCGGCTGGTGTGAATCGGAGGGCACCGTAACGAGCAGCGAACGGCGCGTGCAGCGATGCCGTAAGGCACTCGCCGCGCCGGGCGAGGCCCAGGACGACATTGCCATCCTTTGTGCGCTAGCGCGCCGTTTGGGGCATGACTGGCCGGATTACACCGCCGAACAAGCCTGGGACGAATGCCGCTCGCTCTCCCCCTGGCACGCCGGCATGAGCTACGCGCGGCTTGAGGCACTCGACGGAATCCCGTGGCCGTGCTACGACGAGCAGCACCCGGGCGAGCTCTTCCTCCACTCCAGGCTATGGGAGAATCCGGTTCGGGGCGAACTCGCACCGTTCGCCGCGGTAGAACACGACCCGCCGGTCGAAGCGCTCGACGAAGAGTACCCGGTTCGGCTCACCACCGGACGGCGCCTCGACTCGTTCAATACCGGGGTGCAAAGCGGCGGCTATCGTTCGCCGATGCGCCGCGGCGAGCGCCTTGACGTTTCGCCCGAAGACGCGCAGCGCTACGGATTGCGCGAGGGCGATCGGGCGCGAGTTATCTCGCGGCGCGGCTCGATCGTCGTCCCCATTCACGTCGACTCCGGGCTGCGCGCAGGGCTCGTATTCACGACCTTCCATCACAACGACGACGTCGCGACGAATCTGTTGACGATCGACGCGACCGATCCGCAATCGGGCACCGCAGAGTTCAAAGCCTGCGCGGTGCGCCTGGAACGCGGCGCGTAGTGGATCTCCACTTCAACTCGGCGACGGCCACAGGGGACGAACGTCACGCGCTCGACGCGCTTTTGGGGACGCAGCTCGACGGCCGCAGCGGCGCGAGCGCGCGCGAGCAGCGCCACCTTCTGCTGCCGGCGCTGCACGCAGTGCAGGAACGCATCGGCTGGATCAGCGCGGGCGCGGTCAACTATATCGGCGAACGCCTTTCGGTTGCGCCGGCTGAGATTTACGGCGTCGCGACGTTCTACGCGCTCTTTGCCACGACGCCGCGCGAGCCCGTCCTCGCCCACGTCTGCGACGACATCGCCTGCATGCCGGCCGGTGCGCGGGAGATTTGCGAGCAGCTCGAGGCCGCCGGCGCGGCGTTTCACCGCACTCCTTGCCTCGGTCTGTGCGATCGCGCGCCGGCAGCCCTCATCGCGAAATCCGGCCTCGCGCCGTCCATGCTGCAGCTCGCGCCGGCCGGCGCGCGATCGATCGTTGCAGCGATGGAAGACGACGGCGCGGCGAGCGATCGTCGCCCCACGCTGGCCGGCGGCACGCATCTGAGCCTCTTACGCAACGTCGGGCGAATCGATCCGCAGAGCCTCGACGGCTATATCGCCGCCGGCGGCTACACGATGCTCGCGCGCGCCTTCGAGTTGGGTTCCAAAGGCGTCATCGCCGAGGTTGCGGCGGCGAAGCTGCTCGGACGCGGCGGCGCCGCCTTCCCGGCGGCTTCAAAGATGCAGGCCGTCGCCGACGCGCCCGCCGCACCGCGCTATCTCGTCTGCAACGCCGATGAATCGGAGCCGGGAACCTTCAAGGATCGCGTGCTGATGGAGGGCGATCCGTTCGCGCTGATCGAGGCGATGACGATCGCCGGCTACGCGATCGGATCGGAGCGTGGATATATTTATCTTCGCGGTGAGTATCCGCTGGCCGCGCGGCGCCTCGAGAACGCAATCGAGAAGACGCGCGCAAGCGGCCTGCTGGGTGAGAACGTGATGCAGCGCGGCCACCGCTTTGAGATCGATCTGCGGCGCGGCGCCGGTGCGTACATCTGCGGCGAGGAGACGGCGCTCTTCAACTCGATCGAAGGCAAACGCGGAGAGCCGCGCAACAAGCCGCCGTTTCCGGCGCAGGCCGGGCTCTTCGCCAAGCCGACGCTGATCAACAACGTCGAAACGCTCGCGAACCTGCTGCCGGTCCTGCGCGAGGGCGGCGCCGCGTACGCTCGGATCGGAACGGCGGCCTCGACGGGGACGCGGCTTTTCTCGCTCTCGGGCGCGATCGCGCAGCCGGGGCTCTACGAAGTTCCACACGGGATGATCTTGCGCGAACTCATCGAGCTGGCGGGCGGCGTAGCCGGAGGGCGCGAGCTGCAGGCGATTCTGCTCGGAGGCGCGGCCGGTGTTTTTCTCTCGCCGCAATCGCTCGATCTGCGCTTGACCTTCGAAGATGCCCGCGCGGCGGGAGCGACGCTGGGCTCCGGCGTGGTGATGCTCTTCGACGATCGCGCAGATCTCGAGCAAACCGTCTTGCGCATCGCCCGTTTCTTTCGGGACGAATCCTGCGGACAGTGCGTCCCGTGCCGCGTCGGAACGGTCCGGCAACAGGAAGCGCTCGAACGGCGCGACGTCACCCTCCTCCCGGAGATCGCCGCGGTGATGCGCGACGCCTCGATCTGCGGGCTCGGACAGACCGCCGCCGGCGTCGTTGAGTCGGCCCGCACGAATCTGGGAATCTTCGGAGTACGAACGTGAACGCAGAGACGATCGACATAACCATCGACGGACGGCCCGCGAGCGTTCGCGCCGGCGCAACGATCCTGCACGCGCTCGGCGAAGCCGGCGTCGAAACGCCGACGCTGTGCTTCCTGCAATCGCTGACTCCGGTCAACGCCTGCCGGGTCTGCGTCGTCGAGCTCGATGGTTCGCGCGCGCTCGTTCCCGCGTGCGCCAGGCGTGCCGAAGCGGGAATGAAGATTCAAACCGACTCGGAGCGCGTCCGTCACAGCCGTAAGATGGTGCTTGAGTTTCTCGCCTCGAGCGTCGACGTTTCGACCGCGCCGGAGATGGCACGGTACTGCCAAGCATACGGTGCCGATCCGGGCAGGTACGGCCCGCAACCGGCGACGGCGGCACAACCTCCGAAGATCGACAACGCGCTCTACATGCGCGACTATTCGAAGTGCATTCTCTGCTACAAGTGCGTCGAGGCCTGCGGGACCGACGCCCAAAACACCTTTGCCATAGCGGTTGCCGGGCGCGGATTCGACGCGCATATCTCCACGGAGTACGACGTCCCGCTTCCCGATTCGGCGTGCGTGTATTGCGGCAACTGCATCGGCGTCTGCCCGACGGGTGCGCTGATGTTCTCGTCGGAGCACGAGCTGCGTTCGCGCGGCGAGTGGAACGAAGAAGAGCAGACGAAGACCGATACGATCTGCTCCTACTGCGGCGTGGGCTGCCGCCTGACGCTCCACGTCGCCGAGAACGAAATTGTCAAGGTGACCTCACCGATCGAAAACCACGTCACCAGCGGCCACCTCTGCATCAAGGGGCGTTTCGGGTACGCCTACGTGCAGAGCCGTCCGGAAGAGAAGGAATCGTAGTGGAGGCGATGCGTCCCGGCCGCATCGTCGAAGGCGAGGTCGTTGCCCTCGACGGTGCAATACGCACGCGCAGACGCGACGAGATCGTTACTGAAGAGCCGCTCGAGCTGCGCTTGGGTGAGGCCGCCGCGATGCGGACGCTCGCGATAACGATGCGAACCCCCGGCAACGATTTCGAGCTCGCGGCGGGCTTTCTCTACGACGAAGGCATCGTTCGCTCGCGAGACGACATCGCGGAGATCACCTACTGTTTGGATCCGGCGCTCGATCCGCAGCAGCAGTACAACGTCGTGACGATCGAGTGCCGCCCCGGCACGATCGCGGGCGATTTGTCGCGTTTCGAGCGCCATTTCACGATCGGCAGCGCGTGCGGCGTCTGCGGGCGGGCGCAGCTCGACTCCCTGCGGAACCTCGGCGTCGAGCCAATCGACGATGACGTCGCGATCGACCCCGCGCTGCTCTACGAACTGCCGGAGCGGATGCGTGCCGCGCAACGAGTCTTTGCGTCGACCGGGGGACTCCATGCGGCGGCACTCTTCGACGAAAACGGCGACGTCGTCGCCGTGCGCGAGGACGTCGGGCGGCACAACGCCGTCGATAAACTCGTCGGCTGGGGGCTGCTCAACGGGCGCCTGCCGTTTGCGCGCTGCATTCTCCTGGTCAGCGGACGCGCGAGCTATGAAATCTTGCAGAAGAGCTTGATGGCGCGTATTCCAATCGTCGGTTCCGTCTCCGCGCCGAGCAGTCTGGCCGTCGATCTGGCGCGGGAGTTCGGCGTTACGCTCGCCGGTTTCGTGCGCGGCAATCGTGCGAACCTCTACGCGGCCGAGCAGCGGATCCGCGCCTCGAGAGACTAGTTCGAGAGGAAGGCTGCGAGCAGGTCCGCTTCGGCGCGCGCCAAGGCGGCGGCACCGCCGGGGTCGTCATCGCCGAGCCAGCCGTTGATGAGCAGCGAGAACGCAACCGGGCCGTGAGCGGCCGCGTCGATGTATCCGCACAGCGCTCGCGTGTGGCGCATCGAGCCCGTCTTCGCGTACACCTTTCCGTCGAGAAGGCTTCCCGTGAAGTCGCTCTTTAGCGTTCCGCGTACGCCCGCCACCGGGAGTGCCGCAAGCACGCTCTCGCGCGCCGGACCGTTCCAGTCGCTGCGCAGAACCGTCACGAGGTCGCGCGGCGTGACGCGATCGTACACGGAGAGGCCCGAGCCGTCCGCGATCGCGACCGTTGAGGGGTCGATGTGCAGCGATCGCAGGTACTCTTCTTCCAGCGCGATGCCGCTGGCGTAGGTTCCCGGTTCGCCGGCGTGCGATGCGCCCAGCTCCTTGAGAAAGAGTTCGCCCATCAGATTATCGCTGGGGAGCCAGAATTCGGAGAGCAGTTCGGGCATCACCACGGAGGCGTGCCGCCAGAGCGTACTGCGTTTTACGGGCGTAACACCGCTGCGAACGCCGCCGGCGACCGAGATGCCTACGGCGCGCAGCGCGCGCAGGAAAACGTCGCCGGCATAGCGCTCCGGATCGGGAACGCTCGGCGTTAGGTCGTCGGATTCCGGCGCGCCGGCGGGGTAACTCCCGACGATACGGATCGTCAACGGCAAATCCCAAGGGCGCGCGACGTCGGTGGTGTCGTCGGCGCTCGCCACTGCGGTCGTGACCCGGTTTTCGATAATGAACGCATCGCTTTGCGGTTCGATGCGCAGCGTCGACGGCGCACCCGCGGCGGCACCCGGGGTGACGTAGACGTGCACCGTTCCGTCCTCGAGTTCGAGCGCGGAAACGGCCGCCGCATAGCCGTAGGGCAGATCGTCCCAGGACCAGCCGGGCGCATAGCGCTGCGCGTCATCGTGCGAAGCGTCGGTGATCAACGCGCCGTCGACGCGGCGCAGGCCCGCCCCAAAAAGCGCCGCCGCCGCGGAACGCAGGTCGCTTGCGGTCAAGTGCGCATCGCCACCGCCGTGCAGATAGAGGTTCCCAGGGAGCGTTGCGCCGGCGATGGCCGTATCGCTGCTCACCGTCGTCACGAAGGTAAAACTCGCTCCGAGATATCGCAGCGCCGCCGATCCGACCAGCAGCTTAAAGGCCGAGGCCGGCGCGAACTCGCCGTCCGCATCGTGCGTGTAGAGCTCGGTGCCGCGCTGCGCATCGGCGGCGAGAAGTCCAACGTGTGCGCCACGCAGCGCGGGAGCGCGCAGCGCGCGATCGAGCCGCGCACCCAACGACGCAATCTGCGCATCGCTCCACGGCGACTCTCCCGCAAACGGCGCGGGCGTCACGCCCAGCAGAAGGAGCGCGCCGATCGTAGCGACGAGCGGCCCGAACGATCGGTACATGGGCTTCTCGCGAGGTTCCTTAGGAATGCAGGCGCGTCAAGAAATCGCGCAGCATTGCGTTGAACGCGGCTGGATTATCCGCGTTGGCGACGTGGCCGGCGTTGGGTACGGCGGCCAGGGTTGCGTCTCCGATGCCGGCGGCAATCTCCTCCGAGCGCTCGCGCGGTGCAACCGGATCGAACTCGCCGTACGCGATCAACGATGGTACGGTGATCGAGGACAGGATCGGCGTGTAGTCGCCCGTCCACGTGGCGGTCGTCGACGCGAGGTATGAAGGCACCGACTTGCACGCCATCTGATCGATCGTCTCGGCCATGCGTTGCGGCGGCAAGCCCAGTTGTGCGGCGCGCCGCCGTGCAAAGACCGCCATGCTGCCGGCATCGAGCACTGCCGCGCGAATAGTCTCGGCGACGCGCTCTCCATCGGGATAGCGCGCGAAGCTTCCGAGCGTCGCGAGCGCGTCGAAGCGGCGATCGACCCGCCCCCATAACTCGAACGCGACGACGCCTCCGAGGCTGCAGCCAACCAACGTGAAGTGCTCGACGCCGAGCTCGTCGAGCACGGTAAGCACGTCCTGGGCAAAACCGCTGCGCGTGATCAGCGCCGGCGCGGGGTCGGGCCGCAGCGCGCCGTTTCCACGCAGCTCTATGGCGATCGAGGTGAAGTCGTCGCCGAACGCTTCCAGCTGCGAATCCCAGATCGCCGCGGTTGAACCGACGCCGTGGACGAAGACGAGGTTCGTCCATTTCGCGCGGCCTTGCGCGGGGCGCACGAACCTGGCTCCGGTGACGGCGCCGTCGGGCGTGGTGGTGCTCAGCGTCTCGATCACGCGGCGCTGCGTTTGCGCGCGACGAACGCGCGCACCTCTGCCAGCGGCCGCGCGTTAAGCACGTCGGCCGCGACCAAGCCCGCTCGCCGCGCCTGTCCGATCGAGAACTCCGTCGCGCTCAAGTCCCCGGTGCGATGCGCGTCGCTATCGAGCGAGAACGTTACGCCGAAACTCTTGGCTTTGCGCGCCAGCGCCGCGGGAAGGTCGAGGCGTGCGGCCTGTCCGTCGATCTCGAGCGCGGTTCCGGTGCGCGCGGCCGCCGCGAATACGGCATCGTAGTCGAACTCGTAGCCCGGCGATCCCTCGAACCGGCGCCCGGTCGGGTGGCCGATGATGTTAACGTAGGGATTCTCGCAGGCGCGGATCAGCCGCGCCGTCATCTCCTCGCGCGATTGAGACGTCGCTGTGTGAACCGAAGCGATCACGATGTCGAGCCGTGCGAGAACGGAGTCGTCGAAGTCCAGTGCGCCGTCCGGCAGAATGTCGACCTCGCTGCCGCAGAGCGTCGCGATCCCGTAGCGCTCGCTTAGCGCGCGAACCTCTTCCCGCTGGCGTCGCACCGCTGCGGCGTCCATCCCGAATTTTCGTCGGCCGCCGGAGTGGTCGCTGATCGCGTGGTACTCGTAGCCTCGAGCCGCGGCGGCCGCAATCATTGCCTCGAGCGTGTCGTCGCCGTCGCTATAAGTGGTGTGCATGTGGAAGTCGCCGCGCAGATCCGGCAGGTCGACGAGAACCGGGATTGCACCGTTGCGCGCGAACTCGATCTCATCTTGTCCGCTGCGCAGCTCGGGCGGGATGTACTGCATCCCCAGCGCCGCGTAAACGCCGGCTTCGTTGCTGCAGGTCGTGACCTCGCCGTTTTCGAGGTTGAGGATTCCGTTTTCACTTACGCGCAGGCTGCGGCGAACGGCGTACTCGCGAAGCTTGATGTTGTGGTCCCGCGACCCGGTGAAATGCTGCAGCAGATTACCGTAGAGGTGGTCGGGCAGGACACGCAGGTCGATCTGCAGGCCGCCCCGCAGCCAAATGCTCGCTTTGGTCGGCCCTTCCGCCAAAACGGCTTCGGCGCTCTTCCACCGGACAAAGTGCGCCACCACGTCGGCCGCTTGCGGCGAGGTGCAGACGATGTCGATGTCGCCGACGGTCACCTCGCTGCGTCGCAGGCTGCCCGCAAACGCGAGGCGTTCGAGCGCCGGCCCCTCGCGGAGGTAGTCGACGGCGAGGCGGGCGATGGCTAAGGCCTTGGGCAAAGGCGTTCGCTGCTGCCGCCCCCGATAGGCAAGAATGCCGCGCTTCCAATTCTCGATCGTCTTGCTTCCCAGTCGAGGGACGCCGAGAAGCGTTCCGGCAGCGACGGCGGCTTCCAGATCGGCAAGCGAGGCTATGCCGTAATCCGTGAAAAGCATCGCCGCGGTCTTCGTACCGATTCCGCTGACGCCGAGGACCTCCATCAGGGTCCGCGGGTAGCGCAAGTAAAGCTCCTCGAGCTGATCGCACGTGCCGGACGCGACCAGCTGCTCGACGGCGCAGGCGATCGTCTTGCCGATCCCGGCAAGCTTTCGATGCTCCCCGGCGGCGACGAGATCGGCTAGCGGGGGAGCGTTCTCGATCGAGGCTGCCGCCTTTTCATAGGCGCTGTACTTATAAAAGGATTCGCCCGCCAGCTCCATCAGCGTCCGAATCTCCAGCAGTCTTTGCGCGACCTCCGCGTTCGTGGGCACGACAGTGAGTTGGCCGCCTTCGTGGAATGCTCTTGCCGCGATGGCGCTGCTGCGCATGAGGAAGGCGTTCTTCACGAATGCCGCCGTCTCGGGCGGCCCGGTTACGCTCGAGCTGGCCGGCGGCCAACGCGCCGCTCTGAACTTCGAGACGCCGTTGGAAGCGACGATCGTCGCGCTAATGGCTGCCGCGATTGCGAAGGCGTCGAGCGGAAGCGTGCTGATCGGCGACTACGATCCGCGCGTGCAGTCCGTGCATTGCAAACGCATCGCGGGATTCGTGCCGCACGAGCCCCTCGCGCTCGACGACACCGCGTTTGGCCGCTACATCGCCTATCGTGCCGCGCTGTGGAACGTCGAGGCGCGGCGGGCGCAGGGCCATGCAGCGAGTCTGCGCGAGCGCCTCGAGGGCATGCACGAGGCTTTTGCATATCCACTGATCGGCGCGCTGATCGGTATGCCGCAGTTGCTGGTGATCGATCGGCCGCAGGCGGCGTATGCCCGGCAGATCTTGGACGTCGCCGGCGATTGCGCGCTGCTTTCGACGCACGCGCACGCCGCCGCCGCGCAGGCATTTACGTGACCTCGCGCGCCTTTGCCGCAATGTTCCAAGCGCGGCTGTACGTCTCTCGCCGCCTGGTGCTCTACGCGTGCTCCGTCGCGGTGCTGGTGGCGCTCGTACAGCCGGCAGGCGTCACGGCGCCGCTTTTTTGCTGCTCCTTGCTCGCCGTCGCGATCGCGCTCGATCAGACGCCGGGACGGCATCCCCACCTCGACCGCTGCGAGCAGAGCGCACCGCTCTTCGGCCGCGAGCTTGCGCGGGCGAAGGCGGCCGTCCCGTGTGCAGCCGGCCTACTGGCGACGATTGTCTACGCCGGCGTTCAAATCGCCCGCGGCTCGCCCGACGCCGCTGCGACGCTGCTGGCCGTATCGCCGGCGGTCATCGCCTGTTCGCTCGTGGCGCTCTCGGCAACGGTCCGGCTCGGCTGGACGCGCGCGCTCTACGTGGTGTTGGCCTGCTTGACGAGCGTTGTCGCGTATTCGCTGGGCGTCGCCGAGCGGCTCGTTCTCCCCGAGTTCGCGTTTTGTGCCATCGTCGCGTTTGCCGCGCTGCGGCAGTACGGCGAAACGCTGGCGCGCTGGGATCCCCTCTGGGCCCCGAGACCGTAGCGGGGCTGGGCGCGCTTTTTACGTTACGGGCGCGACGGGGATCGCCGTCGCCAGCTTCTCGAGTGCCGCGCGATTGAACTGGGCGAGATCCTCGCTGCCTCGCGTCGTTACCCAGTTGGAATCCGAGACGGTAGGCTGATCGCGATAGAGTCCGCCGGCATTGCGGATGTCGTCGGCGATCGAATGCACGCCGGTCACTTGCCGCCCGCGCACCAGCTGTGCCGAAATCAGCACCTGCGCTCCGTGACCGATGGCGAGCACCGGCTTTTTGAGCGCATCGATATCGCGGACGAAACGCTGGACTTCGCGATCCATCCGAATCCGATCCGGCGAGCTGCCTCCGGGAATCAGCAGCGCGTCGAAGTCTTCAGCGGTGCAATCGCCGACGAGCTCCTCGGCCCGAAGGCTCTGACCGTCGTCCAAGCCGCGTTTTCCACGAATGCGCTGGCGCGCTCGCTCGTCGGTACCGACGACCGTCACGATCGCACCGGCCTCCTCGAGCGCCCGCCGCGGCTCTATGAGCTCGATCTCTTCGAAACCATCGCCGATCAGCGCGGCCACGCGTTTTCCCTCAACTCCCTGCATATCGGCCGGGTCATTCGAAGCCGCCGGGAAGCCGACCTTTGCTTGTCGCTAGCCGAAAAGGCCACGGGTCAAGCCGCCGTCCACCGAGATCCTGGCCCGTGACATACGCAGCAGGCTCGCCGCAGAGAAAAACGGGTAGCGGCGCAAACTCGGCCGGGGTGGCAACCCGGCCGATCGGTACTTCGCTGCCGGCGGCACGCAGTTTGGCCTCGTCGTCGCCGTAAAGCGAGCGCAAGCGAGCGGTTTCGATGCGCCCGGTCGCGATGGAGTTGACCGTCACTCCGTCGGGCGCGACGTCGGCGGCCAGCGTCCGCAAGGTCGCCACGAGCGCGGTTCGAAACGCGTTGGAGAGCAAGAGGTTATCGATCGGCTGCTTGACCGAGGTCGAGGTCAGGGCGACGACTCTGCCCCAGCGGTTGGCCCGCATGGGCGGGACCACGGCCGCGAGTACTTGGAGCATCCCGCGCAGCAACAGGCGGTAGGCGCCGTCCCAGTCGGCAAGGGTGAGATCGCCGAAGCGTCCGGCCTTAGGGCCGCCGCCATTGAGCACGACGATATCGGGATGCCCGCAGCCGCTGGTGACCGCGGCGATCGCGGAGGCCACCGAGTCCGAATCTTGGAGATCGAGCTCGAAGGCGCGCGCCTGCGGCGCCCCGAGCTTGCGGGCGTTGGCCGCGACCGTCTCGAGTCGATCGACGCGCCGCGCCGCGAGCGCCAGCTTAACGCCCTCGCCTGCCAGCGCCAGCGCGACCGCTTCCCCCAGCCCCGAGGAGGCGCCGGTGACGAGCGCCGTTTTTCCCGCTATTCGTAAGTCCATGCACGAGCGCTTTTGCGCTTGCCCGAACTCACCTTGCGCCCTATCGGAGCCTTTGCTATCCTAAGCCGGTCGCCGGGACGGCAACGAGCACGCTGTACCCGAGCGAGACCATCCTGCTCAAAGGAGTTTTACTCGTGCCGCTCACCAAGGAAACCAAGGCGGAGCTCTCCGCCAAGTACGGCCGCGGATCGAACGATACCGGTTCGGCCGAAGTGCAGGTCGCGATGCTCACCGCATCGATCAACTCGTTGACCGAGCATCTCAAGATTCACAAAAAGGATCATCACAGCCGGCGCGGCTTGCTGCTGCAGGTCGGACAACGCCGCCGCTTGCTCAACTATCTGCACCAGAAAAACCTCGAACGGTATCGCAGCCTCATCGCCGACCTCGGCCTGCGCCGCTAAAGAAAACGCTTCTAATGGCGTTCGGACTTCCAGAAAGGCGTAGTTCGCCCAAGCTCTAGGAGCCGCGGGCCGACGTTTACTATGGTAATCGAGGCCCGCGGCGACAACGAGATTGGGATGAACTACGTCTTCCTTGCGCGCGCTTTCTTGGCGGCGGCGACAATCGAGTCGACGCCCATTCCGTAATACTCGATAAGCTCCGCCGGGTCGCCGGATTGTCCGAAGCGGTCGTCGACACCGATGAACTCGATCGGCACGGGAGATTGCTGCGCGAGAATCTCGGCGACGCGCGAGCCCATGCCGGCGGCCCGTTGGTGCTCTTCGACCGTGACGACCGCGCCGCAGCGGCGCGCGGCATCGACGACGGCGGCTTCGTCCATCGGCTTGACGGTGTGATTGTTGATCACCCGGCACTCGATGCCGTCCTTGGCGAGCCGGTCGGCGGCGATCAACGCGTTGTAGACGAGGATCCCGCAGGCAAGAATGGCAACGTCGGCGCCCTCGCGGAACGTCTGCGCCTTACCAATTTCAAAGGGCGTTTCGTCGGTGGTGATCACCGCCGATTTGTCTCTCCCGAAACGAAGGTAGACCGGTCCCCACATCTCGGAGAGCGCGAGTGCGGCTTTTTTCGTCTGCACCGAATCGCAGGGGACGACAACCGTCATATGCGGGATAACGCGCATGATCGCTATATCTTCGATCGCTTGGTGCGTCGCGCCGTCCGGACCGACTGAGACGCCGGCGTGCGCGCCCGCGATCTTCACGTTTGTCTCGTTGAGCGCCATGATCGTGCGCACTTGCTCCCACGAGCGACCCGGATTGAACATCGCGTAGCTTGCGATCCACGGGACCTTGCCGACCGCCGCCAGACCGCCTGCCATCGCAACGAGCATCTGCTCGGAGACGCCGATCTCGATGTACTGATCGGGGTGCGCCTTCTTAAAGCCCTCGAAGCGCGTCGACTCGGAAAGATCGGCGCAGATGCCCAGGACGTCGTGATTGCGGGAGCCGGCCTCGATCAAGCCCTCTCCGAAACCGTTGCGGGTCGGAACCATCTTGAGGTCGGGGCTGCGATAATCGACCAGGTGCATCGTCTGTGCGCTTTCCCGCACGCCCGTGCCGCTACTCATGGGCCAAGATCCGTTCGCGGTCGGCGGCCAGCTCGCGCAGTGCCTCGTCGGCCTGCTCCTTGTTCGGGGGCTTGCCGTGCCAGAGGTAATCGCCCTCCATATAGGAGACGCCCTTACCCGGAATCGTGTTGGCAATGATCACCTGCGGTTTTCCTTCATAGGATCGCGCGCGCTGCGCCGTTTCGATGAACTCTGCGATATCGTTGCCGTCGCACTCGTACACCTCCCAGTTGAAGGCGCGGTACTTCTGGGCGAACGGTTCGAGCGGCATCACGTCTTCGGTGCTGCCGTCGATTTGAATGAAGTTGCGATCGACGATCGCCGTGAGGTTATCGAGCTTGAACTTTGCGCCGGTCAGAACCGCTTCCCAGTGCAGACCGCACTGATGCTCTGCGTCCGACGTGACGACCCAGACGTGAAAATCCTTACCATCCATCTTCGCCCCCAAGGCCATCCCAACGCCCTGCGCGAGACCCTCGCCGAGCGGCCCGGAGGTCGTCTCGACCGAGGGCAAGCTCACTCGTTCCGGGTGGCCCTGAAGGCGGGAGCCAAACTTGCGCAGCGTCAGCAGCTCTTCGACCGGGAAGTAGCCGAAGTTCGCCATCGCCGAGTACCGGACCGGGGCGATATGGCCGCACGACAGCAGCAGCCGGTCGCGGTCCGGCCACTGCGGATTCTTCGGATCGTGCCGCATCAGACGCCCGTAAAGGGCCGTAAAAACGTCCGACATGTCCAGCGGACCGGCCGAGTGCCCGGACCCCGCGGCCAGCAGCGAGCGAATGATGCCCTGACGTATGTCGTTGGCTTTGAGTTCTAAGGCGGTCAAATCCTCAGTCGTAAGGCTCTGCATGGGAGGCGTAATACAAGCCGCGGCACAGCGGAACCTCGGGAGCCTTGGAGGTTCCCGCGCGGCAGGGCGCCCACCGCCCCAGCCCGAATCCGGCGCGGTTAATCAAAAGTAATAATACATACTAACTTAGGAGACACCGTGCCCGAATCCGTAACATTGACGGTCGGCGGGCGCACGATGGTCATCGAAACCGGCGAGCTCGCGAAGCAAGCAAATGGCTCCGCTCTGGTTCGTTATGGCGACCAAAATGTCGTGCTCTGCGCTGTGACCGCGTCCGAAAAGCCTCGCGAAGGCATCGACTTCTTCCCCCTCACCTGCGATTTCGAAGAGAAGATGTATGCAGCCGGAAAGATTCCCGGCGGGTACATCAAGCGTGAAGGGCGTCCCCCCGAGCATGCCGTGATCAGCTCCCGTCAGATGGACCGGCCGATCCGCCCGCTCTTTCCAGATGGTTTCCGCAACGACGTGCAGGTCGTCGCGACCGTGCTCTCGATCGATCCCGAACTCGATGCCGACGTGCTCGGCGTCTGCGCTGCCGGCGCCGCACTCGCGCTGAGCGACATTCCGTTCGACAAGACGGTAGCCGCGGTCCGCGTCGGGCGTGACGAAGACGGCAAGTTGATCTGCAATCCGACGCTGCCGCAGTACGAAAGCGGCGGCATGGACATCGTGATCGCCGGTACCGCCGACGCCGTGATGATGGTCGAAGGCGGCGGCCACGAAATTGCCGAGGAAGACTTTCTCGCTGCCGTCGAATTCGCGCACGCCGAAATTCGCAAGATCGTCAAAGCGATCGATCAGCTTGCAAAGAAGAACGGCAAGAAAAAACGCGAGTTCCCGCTCCTCACGGTCGATGCGACGCTCGACAAGTGGGTGCGAAAGTCGTTTGCAAAAGACATCGCCAAAGCGATGCGGATCGTCGACAAACAAAAGCGCGAGGAGGCGTTCGGCGAGATTACCGTCGACGAAGCGATCGCGCGTTGCGGCAAGAAGGACGAGAACGTGCGAGCGCTCCTCGAAGCTCCGCTTACCGTAAAAGAGTTCGGCAAGATCCTCAAGGCCATGGAAGAGGAAGAGCTTCGCGTCATGGTCGTCGATGAAAAAGTCCGGCCGGACGGCCGTAAACCCGACGAGATCCGTCCGATCTGGTGCAAGGTGCACTACGTGCCCCGCGTGCACGGGTCGGGAATATTCACCCGCGGTCAAACGCAGGTCTTTACGGCGGCGACGCTCGGCTCCACGAGTGACGCGCAGCGCCTGGACGGCATCGTCGCGCTCGAAAACAAGCGCTACATGCACTTTTACAACTTTCCGCCATACTCGGTCGGTGAGACGCGCCCGATGCGCGGACCCGGCCGCCGCGAGATCGGCCACGGGCATCTTGCCGAACGCGCGCTCGTTCCCGTGCTTCCGCCGAAGGACGAGTTCCCGTACACGCTGCGCCTGATGAGCGAGGTGCTCGAATCCAACGGTTCGTCGTCGATGGCGTCGGTCTGCGGCTCGTCGCTAGCGCTCATGGACGCCGGCGTGCCGATTCGCGAGCACGTCGCCGGCGTCGCAATGGGCTTGATTCTCAAGGGCGACAAGTACACCGTCCTCACCGATATCCAGGGTCTCGAGGACGCGCTGGGCGAGATGGACTTCAAGGTGGCGGGCACGCGCAAGGGCATCACCGCGATCCAGATGGACATCAAAGTCCAAGGCGTTACGATCGCCATCATGCGAGAAGCGATGGAACAAGCCCGCAAGTCGCGTTACTTCATCATCGACAAGCTCGCCGAGGCGATCGCGCAGCCGCGCGAAGCGCTCTCGCAGTACGCACCGCGAATGATCGTGATCAAGATCGATCCGGCGAAGATCAAAGACGTCATCGGTCCCGGCGGAAAGGTCATCAACAAGATCATCGCCGACACCGGCGTCGAGAAGATCGACATCGAGGACGACGGCAGCGTCTTCATCACGTCGCTCGACGGCGCGTCGGGCGACAAAGCCAGAGAGATCGTCGAGAACCTCACCAAAGAGGTCGTCGTCGGCGAGACCTATCGCGGCACGGTTACCCGGATCATCGCGATCGGCGCATTCGTGCAGATCCTTCCCGGCAAGGAGGGCCTCGTGCACATCAGCCAGCTCGCGCCGAACCGGGTTGACAAGGTCGAGGACGTCGTCAAAGTCGGAGACGAGGTGATGGTAAAGGTTATGGAGATCGACGGCCAAGGACGCCTCAACCTCTCCCGAAAGGCGCTGATGGGTGGCGTTTCGGGCAACGGCGATCCGGGCGGCCGCGCCCCGCGCGAGTTCACTCCGCGCGAGTTCACACCCCGCGACGCCGCACCGCGTGACGCCGCACCGCGTGACGCCGCACCGCGTGACGCTGCGCCGAGCGCTAGTGCGCCCGGGGCTCCCCCGATGCGCCGCCGCCGCCGAACGCAGGGGCGTCACGAAGACGAATAGGTAAACGCGTGGAGGATTGCGTAGCGGATCACTGACCGCCGAAGCGCAATCCGACATCGAGGAACGTGCGATGCATGCGATCCTCCACGCCGGCAAACCACCGCAGCCGTGCGGCAATTGGTCCCGAAACGTCACCGTCGACGTGATAGAACGGCGTGCCGTCAAGGAGATCTCGCCGGTAGATGAGGTCGAAGCGAAGCGGGCTGCGCGCTTCGTACGTCAACCACATCGCATTGACGGTCGGCGCCGAGCCTTCATCGTAACCCGCGACGACGAACGGCGTCACCGTGTCGGTAACGTGCATCGTCCACGCGCGCAGCGCGAGCTCGGGCGTCACCTGCCAGGTCGCGGCCAGCCCGGCGGAGGTAATCGTACCGGTGGTAACCCCGGTAACCCGCTGTGAGGCCTCCTCGAACGAAACGCGAACGCGGGAAAGATCCGTGTACGTTAAGGCTCCGGCGACGAGCTCGTTGCGCTCGAGCTGCACCGACGTCGGCGGGTAGTCGATGTAATCGTACTGCTCGAGGAAGGTCGGGAGCGTAAACGAGCCGCTGCCCTGGATATTGAGGCTCCAGCGACCCTCGGGAAAGAGCTGCGCCTGCAAGGACGGCGCGGCCAGCGTGGTCTTTGCCGGCTGCGACACGCCGTACAATCCGCCTCCATAATCTATCCAAAAGGCACCGAGGCCGGCTTTGACATCGTAGCCGGCGCCGGTCGCGTGAATGCCGGCGTCGAGCCGCGACTGCGAGAGCGTAGCGCCGATGCTAGGCAACAGCGACCACCCGGCCTGCTGATCGTAGAGGCCGGTGGAGAGCCGCAGTCCGAGATCGGCGAACGCCGAGACCGCGCCAGACGTGTGCGCACCGATCAGAACGTTCGAGTCCGACCAGATCGCGGCGGCCGAGTACGCCGCCGAGCCGAACGTATAGTTTCCCCGGTCTACAGCCGCCGAGGCGTACAGGTTCTCGAGCTGCGGATTCGCATAGGTCGCGTTGACGAAAGAGTAGCTTCCCGCGTAATTCGACAGCGGCGTTCCGAAGGTCCGCCCCTGTTCGCTTCCGCCGGTGAATGCGAGCGTTTGATCGCCGCCCGGAGACCAAGTCGCCGACACGTCACCGCGCTGGCGCGACTCGGTATCGTTGCTGAACGCTCCGAACACCGCGCCCGCTGCGTCGGAACCCACCTGCGCGCGGGCGATTGTATCGCTCCCAACGCTTGCAACCTGCCAGTTCGAATCGCTGACGAAAGGGTTAAGGTCGGCAATGCCGCCGGCGGCCTGATCACCATAGAGAAACGCATTGCTCGCAGGCTGCAGCGCGGCGCTGCGCTCGAACTGCGCGGGGATCAGCGCGTAGGGAGAGCCGCCGGCGACGATGTCGTAGTTCGGAGAGCCGTCGTCGACCAGCAGCGATCCGTCCGGCGAGAGCCCGCGGTCGCTGACGCGGGAGCCGGGATAGGGGCTCTGGCTCTGCGCCAGCAGCGTAAAGGGACGCAATCCGAGGATAGACTCGACGTTTGCGTACGGGAGGCTCTCGATATCCGAAGCGTTGGGCGCGTCGCTCGCGAGCGCCGCATACCGGCGGACGATGACGACGACCGGCTCGCCCTCGCGTACCCCCGCCTGGGCTGCAGCACAGTACCGGCAGCGGATGACGACCGATGAGATGCCCGCCGCATCGATCGCAAAGGTACCGGAAGAATCGGTCGTTGCGAGTACCGGCGGGGCTCCGAACCGCCGCCCCTCGACGCTCGCGCCGGAGATAGGGACTCCGCCTTGATCTCGGACGGCGCCCACAACCAACGGAGCCGCAGCCCGCGCGGGGAGCGCCACCAGCATCACCAAAAGGAGCGCCGCCGCGCCGTTATGCGGGAGGTTCACGGATTCTTTAGACTTTCGGCTATGATGGAAGGAGTGTCAAGAACCCCGCTCCATCCCGTCGTCGTTTCTGTGCTGCTCGCACTCCTCATCGCTTGCGGCCACTTTGCCGTAGCCGGGGCAGAGTCGCTCGAGGACGCAATCGCGGGCGTTTTGACCCCATCGGCGGCCCCCGCGATGCTCGGCCCCATTACTTCGGCCGGCCGGACCGGATGGGAGTGCAAACCGGAGCGCGCGGCGTCCTCTACCGGATGGCGCCAGGCCGAACTCCCTGCCGGCGCGGGTAATCCGTGAACGATGCGCGTTCTGCTTGCCGGCGCCGTACTCACCGGTCTGATGACGGCTGCGGCAACGGGACAAACGTATTCGACGTCTCGTCCGCTTCCACGCACGACCTCTGAGCCCGCGCTTCGAACGCTCGCAACGCAACGCGAGGTCGAGGAGCGCTTTAGGATCGGGCTGAGCGCCTTATCCCGCAACGACTGGAAATCGGCAATCGCCGAGTTTGAACGAATCGTCGCACTCGATCCGCCCGAACCCAAAGGCTCGACGGCCCGGTACGATCTCGCGATCGCCTACGCAAACGACGGGCACAACGACGACGCCGCACGCGAACTGCGCGCGGCGCTGGCGCTCGATCCCGGTTTCTTGGCCGCCATGGCCAATCTCATCGCCGTCGATCTCGCGCGCGGCGACATCGGCGAGGCGCGTGCGACCGCCGACCGCTACGTCACCCTCGATCCGGACTCGGCGCGCGCGCTCTACTCGCGCGGAATCGTCGCGTTGCACGCCGGCGACGCGGTAACCGCGCGCCAAGACTTCGGAAAACTCCTCCATGCAAATGCCTCCTATGCGGTCGCTCACTACGACCTCGCACTCGCCGAAGAGCGCCTGGGACGCTATGATGCGGCGGAGCGAGAACTGCGCAGCGCGTTAGCGCTCGCGCCGGCCTATGCTCGGGCGCGATTCGCGCTCGGGGTCGTGCTCCTGAGAGAGGGAGAGCATGCGGCCGCACGCAGTGCCTTCGAACGAGCCTGCAGCGACGCCGGTGCAGACCCGGCCCTGCAAAATATCGCGGCTGCGATGCGCGATTCGATCCGGGTTCCCTGAGCAAAAAAGGTCTTTATACTTTTTTCATCCGGCCGGGCTACCCTAGCGAGCACAATCGACACTCTCTTGGAGGTTTCATGTCAACACGACTCGCGGGTCTCTCTTTGGCGATAGCCGCCGCCTCACTTGCGGCTTGCGCCGGCGGCGGTACCGGAACCGGCGCATCGGGTGCCAATACCGTGCTCCTTCCGTCGTACAATCAAAACGTCACCGTCTTCGCGACCGTGCCGAAGGACACAATCGGCGAGGAACTGCCCAGCGAAGGCCTTGGAGCGATCAACGATCCACACTGGAAGGCGACGCTCGGCGGTTTCACCCAGACGAAGTTCTCGCAAGCCCTCGGCTTCCCGACCGGCACGAAAATCACGCTGGAGAATCTCTCTAAAAACATCTCGCACACGATGAACGTCGTGAAAAAGATCAAAAAGGCCCCGGCCAAGTTCCCGAGCAGTCCGTCGCTGACCACGAACGCGCGCGGGGGCGGCGTTCTGGGGCCGAAGTTCGCGAGCGGCGTCCTGTCGCCCGGCAAGTCGGTGAGCGTCATGCTATCGAAGGCCGGCACCTACCTGTTCGGCTGTGCCTTTCACTATCAAGACGGAATGCGCGACGTCATCGTCGTGAAAGCCAAGGCGACTCCCGGCCCGCAAGCGACACCGCCGGGACAGTGAAGTCTCCAACACTTGCTGCGGCCTTCGCGCTCGTAACCGCCGGCGCGATCGCTGCCTGCACGAACGGCGGCGGTCTCGGCAGCATCAATAGCGGTGGTGGAGGGCCTACGCCCTCCCCGCCGCCCTCGAAGGGCATCGGTGTCGGCATTCCAACCGGAACCATCGGCGTCGAAGACGATCCGGTTTGGGGAACCGTCAGCGGTTACACTCAAAACAAGACCTCACAGGTGTTGGCCTATCCTCCCGGAGCTACGGTCGCGGTGACGAACCTTTCGTCGACCACGCCGCACACGCTCAACGTCATTGCCGTCGCGAGTTCGCCGCCGGCGAAGTGGCCGAAAGATCCGAGCCTCTCCTTCTCTCCCAGCGGCAACGGCGTGTTAGGCTCCAACTACGCCAGCGGTACGATCAATCCGGGAAAGAGCGTCAAGGTCAAACTGACGAACCCGGGTACGTACCTCATCGGCTGCGCGTTCCACTATATCGAGTTCGAGATGCGGGACGTCATCGAGGTCGTCGCCGGCGCGACGCCCGGTCCGAGCGCCTCGCCCGGCAGCGGCGGTTACGAACCTCGTGCTCCCAAACCAGCCCCGAAAGCGACAAGTGCCCCCGGCGAGCCGCAGCTCATCGACCAGCGGGGCCGTCCCTTCACGCTCTCGTCGTTGCGCGGCAAACCGCTCGCGGTGACCTTCATCGCCGCTCACTGCACCGACGCGTGCCCACTCGTCAACGCTCAGTTCCAGCAGGCGGCCGAACAAATGCAGCACCGTCATCTGGAGGGGAAATTGCTTACCATTACCCTCGACCCCGAACACGATTCACCGCACGACATGCAAGTGCTCGCGCATCGCTTCAACGCCGACCCTCGCTATTGGATCGTCGCGGGCGGATCGAAATCGAACGTCCACAAAATAATGCGCGCCTTCAACGTGATCTCCGAAGAGGGAGAGCACGGCATCCACGATCGTCATTCTACTTTTGTTTACGCATTCAACTCTTCGGGCGAGCTCGCGCAGACGATGCTGGCCTCAACAGCTCTCGACGACGATCTCGTCGCAGCCTTTGCCGGCCGGCGCTGGATCACACAGCGATGAGCCGCCGGATCCTCCTCTCGATGCTCGCGCTGCTGCTTGCCGCGTGCACGGCCGGCGGAACGCCGGTCGCCAGCGGCGGCAGCGGCGGCGCCACGATCGACGTCAATCTTACGCTCAGCCAGCCGGTGAAAACGGCGTATGGCGAAAGCGGCGGCTATACTCCCGCCATTACGAACGTCGCGGTCGGCTCCGAGATCCACTTCACGAATACCGACAGCTTCGCGCACACCGCAACGGAGATTCCGAATGCAACGCAGTTCCCCGATGGATCGCCCTTCGGCATCTCGGCAACGCAGCAACACGGAACGAGCCTCTCGGGCGGCTTCAGCAGCGGAGCGCTCCAGGCCGGATCGTCCTCGCAGACCATCGCGGTCGATCGCGCCGGTACCTATCTCTTCGGCTGTTTCTTCCACTACGGCGCACCGATGCGAGCGGCGATCATTGCGCAATAGCACCGCTGTCGCAGCGCTCGCGGTACTCCTCGTAGGAATGGCCTGCGCGCCGGCGAGCGCGATTCCGATCTTTGCGCAACGCTATCATCTGAAATGCGGTCAGTGCCACAGCGTCCTTCCCGAACTCAACGCGTTCGGAAACTACTTTCGCAATCATGGATATCGTCTGCCGCTGCCCGAGCACGGCACGACCGTCTTCGCGATTCGTTATCAGATGGAGTACGACCAGCATCCGGCGTCGGGTTCCCGCCAGTGGCAGGGGGGCGGCATCGTCCTCGGCAGTGCAAACTTCGGACCGATCACCACGTTTCTGCACTACAGTCTGGGCGCAGCCGGAGGACCGAGCGGCACCTACCTCCTCTTTGCCGCCGGCTATGACGAGCACACGAAGACGCTCGTTCGCGGGGGACTCTTCGAGCTTCCGCTCACGCAGTCGCCGGGGCAGCGCCTCGACGATCTCGAGCAGTACGGCTACTACGGCGCGCACGTCGGCTTGAACAACCTTCCGCTTTCGTCGCCGCGCTGGGGCCTGATGGCGGAGAAGACGGTCGGCAACCTCCGCGTCGACGGCGTCGTCGCGTTCGCTTCTTTCCAGGGAGCACCCTACGGGGGAAAACCGGTCCCAACCGGCGAGACGACCTGGAACAGCAGCCCGGAGTTTAGCCTCTGGCTGCGCCAGACGCTCGCCCAAAGCAACAAGAGCCTCTTCGAAATCGGCGGGACCGCGCTGGGCGGCACGCTCGGCGTCTTGCCGTCAGGCCGCCTGCCCTTTGCCGACCTGTACGAACGGTACGGACTGATGGCCCACGCCAGCTACGGAGATCTCGATCTCCAAGCCGAACAGTGGTACGGCGACGACCACGACGCCGACGGGCTTCTGACCAACCAGCATTCAACGGGTGGATATGTGCGCCTGAAATACTATCCGATTCCGCACGCCTACTTCGGCCTGCGTTACGACGCATATGCGAACCCGTTCATCAACCGTGACTTCGTTTATTACGCTGCGGTCCAGATCGCTCCGTGCCGGGTCTTGCTGCAAGAGGTTCAACCGCCGGGGCAACATCCGTTCCTCAGCGGCGCCTTCACGATCGCCTTCCCCGGACCGCTGAAAAACTAGGACAACAATGCGAATACTCGTAGTAGAAGATAACGCCGCGGTCGCCGACTCGATCCGCAAAATGCTCGAGACGCGAAAGTACGCGGCCAACGTCGTCTCGGACGGCGAGACCGGGCTCGACCATCTGGTCAGCCGCACGTACGACGTCGCGGTCGTCGACGTGGGCCTCCCAGGGCTCGACGGCTTTACTCTCGCGCGCAACGCACGGGCTGCCGGCGTCCAGACGCCGATCCTCATGCTGACCGCGCGCGATGCGGTCGAAGACCGGGTCGCCGGTCTCAACTGCGGCGCCGACGACTATCTCGTGAAGCCGTTTGTCGAGGAGGAGCTGATCGCGCGCGTAAGCGCGATGCTGCGTCGCGGCGAACGGCCCCTGTTCGGCGTCCTCGACGTAGGCGCGCTGCGTGTCGATCTCGCTGCGCGTAACGTCACGTACGAAGGCAAGCCCGTCGCGTTGGGGGCGACGGAGTTTCGCCTCCTCGAGTTCCTCGCACGCAACGCCGGCATCGCCCTCTCTCGCGCGCAGATCGTCGAACGCATCTGGGATTACGATTTTGACGGATCGAGCAACATCGTCGACGTCTATATCAGCCAGCTGCGCCGAAAGCTCGGGAAGCTCGGCGCAAGAGGCATCATCGAGACGGTCTGGGGCATCGGATATCGCGTGAAGGCGTAGCTCGCCGGCTCCGGGAGCCGTCCCGGAGGCTCCCTCGCCAATCCCTTCGAAAGACGAAAGGTTGATTCGCGCCTCGTTAGTCGTTCGCACGGCAGCACTCTACCTCTGCGTTTTCATTTGCGTCCTTGCAGCTCTGAGCATCGGCGCCTACGCTTTCATTGCCCGTGAATACAGCTCGATGCTCGGCCCGGCACTCAATACGCCGGAGGCGAGCGCCGGGTTCGCGGCGGCAATGCATCGCGTCGTGGCAACGATCGCCGAATTCGACTTGCCGCTGGTAGTCGTCGTAGCGGTCGCTTCGTACCTATTGGCGCGCACGGCGATCGCGCCGCTCGAAGCGGCACGCGAGCGCGAACGCCGCTTTACGGGTGACGCCGCGCACGAGCTGCGCTCGCCGCTCACGGCGATCGCCGCGGTCGCGCAAGCCGCGCGCGCGAACGCTACGCAAGAGAGCCGCACGGCGTTCGAGACGATCGCACGAACCGCGCTCGAGGCCGCCGACGTCGTCACCGACCTGCTGACGCTGGCGCGAGATCCGGCACAGCGCGTGCTGCACTGCGAACCGCTCGATCTTGCCGCGATCGTCAACCTCACGTCGCGCGAAACGCAGCCGCTTGCCGACGCACGCGGCGTCACGCTCGACGTAAGCGCAGGCAGCGCCATCGTCGACGGCGACGAACGCCGCTTGCGCGAACTGGTGCGCAACCTGCTTGAAAATGCGATCCGCCACGCTCGCCGGACCGTGGGCATTCGTTCGCGATGCAACGGCCGCGTCTGTGAGATCGTCGTCGAAGACGACGGCGTCGGTGTCCCGCGCGACGATCGGGAACGCGTCTTCGAGCGTTTCTACCGGCTTTCAAACGACGGTTCCGGTGCGGGCCTCGGCCTGGCCATCGTCCGCTGGATCGCGTCGGCGCACGGAGGCGGAGTCGTCGTCGACGACTCGTCCCGCGGCGGTGCGCGTTTCGTCGCGGCCTTTCCGGCGCGCGAGGGTTAAGCCGCCCCGCGCATAAGGACGGCGCCATGGCATTCCGTTCGCTCGAGGCGTTCGTCGAAGCGTTGCGCAAGGCCGGCGAACTGCACGTCGTTTCGGAAAGGGTCGATCCCCGGCTCGAGATCAGCGAGATCGCCAACCGCGTGGTGAAGGCGGGCGGCCCGGCGCTGCTCTTTACCGATGTCAAAGGATCCAGCTTCCCCGTTTTGACCAATCAGTTCGGAACCGCGCACCGGATGGCCATGGCGCTGGGGGCCGCGAGCCTCGACGAAGTCGCGGCGCGCGTTGCCGCGCTGACGGCGATGCGCCCGCCCAGCGGATCGATCGTCGAGAAGATCGGCGGTGCACTGGCCTTCGCGCCGCTCGCAAACGCGATCCCGAAGACCGTCAACGCAGGGAGCGCGCAGGATGTCGTCATGGAGAAGCCCGATTTGACGAAGCTGCCGGTCTTGACGACCTGGCCGCGGGACGCCGGGCCGTTCATCACGTTGCCGCTCGTCATCACGAAAGACCCGCACAGCGGGCGCACCAACGTCGGAATGTATCGCATGCAAGTGTACGGCGCGACGGAGACCGGCATGCACTGGCAGCGGCACAAACACGGACGCGCACACGCCGATGCCTGGGGCACGCGAGTACCGGTCGCCGTCGCCATCGGCACGGACCCGGTGCTCACCTACGCGGCGACCGCCCCGCTTCCGCCGCTGCTCGACGAGTTTGCGTTCGCCGGCCTCTTACGCGGAAAGCCCGTCGAGCTAACGCCGGCCAAGCAGGTCGACCTCCTCGTGCCGGCCGACGCTGAGTTCGTCCTCGAAGGTTACGTTGACAACGAAGACCTTCGGCTCGAAGGCCCATTCGGCGATCACACCGGCGTCTATAGCTTGGCCGACCGTTATCCAACGTTTCACGTTACGTGCATTACGCACCGCCGCAAACCGATCTACGCCGCTACCGTCGTCGGCAAACCGCCGATGGAAGACGCGTGGCTGGGCAAGGCCACGGAGCGCATCTTCCTGCCGTTGCTGCAGGCGATGCTGCCCGAGGTGGTCGACATGAACCTCCCGGTCGAAGGCGGCTTCCACAATCTCGCCCTGGTCTCGATTCGCAAAACCTATCCGGGTCAGGCGAAGAAGGTGATGAACGCGCTCTGGGGATTGGGGCACATGATGATGCTCACGCGCGTCTTGATCGTGGTCGACGCCGACGTCGACGTCTCGCAAACGCGCGAGGTCGCGTGGTCCGTGCTCAACAACCTCGCGCCCGAGCGCGACGTGGTGACGATGCCGGGGCCGGTCGACGACCTCGACCATGGTTCCTACAGCATCGCGTACGGCACGAAGATCGGCATCGACGCGACCCGTAAAGACGCGTCCGAAGGATACACGCGGGAATGGCCGCCGGAGATGCTGATGGACGCCGCGACTCGCCGCCTCGTTAGCGAGCGCTGGAGCGCCTACGGGCTCGACCGTATCGCGAAGGCGCTGCGTCCCGATCCGTGGTCCGGGCAAGGCATGCACGCCTACGAACGGCTGATGCAGTCGCGAAACGAACCGTAAGGGTGCGTTTGAACGGGATTCGTCTTTTCTTGCGCGAGATCCGCATCGAGCACACGCTCTTTGCTTTGCCCTTCGCCTACGTCGGCGCGATTCTCGCGGCGCACGGACTTCCCGCGCCGGCAAAGCTGGCGTGGATCACGCTGGCGGTACTCGGGGCGCGCACCGCGGCGATGGCGGCCAATCGGTTCTTAGACCGCGAGATCGACGCACAAAACCCCCGGACGCAAAGGCGAGCGCTCGCTAGCGGGTCGCTGCCGCCTTCGAGCATGCTGTGGGCGATGGCCATCGGCCTCAGCATTCTTTTATGGGCAGCGTGGATGCTAAACCCACTGTGCCTCAAGCTGCTGCCGATCGCTGTCGTGCTCTTGCTGATCTATCCGCTCTGCAAGCGCTTCACGTGGCTGACTCATTTCGTGCTGGGAGCCGTCGACGGTCTCGCTCCCCTTGGCGCCTACGTCGGCATTGCCGGGAGGATTACGCCGTCGGCGGTTGCGCTCTTTGCCGCCGTGACGATCTGGGTCGCGGGCTTCGACATCATCTACGCGCTGATGGACTTCGGAGTCGATCGCGCGCAGGGGATTCGCTCGCTGCCGGCTCGCTTCGGCGAGCGCAGCGGCCGGCTCGTACCCATTGCTCTGCATCTGGGAATGCTCGGCCTGCTGGCGTGGGCCGGCATCCTGGACGGCGCCGGGCGCCCTTACTATCTCGGCGTCGTCGCCGTCGCGGTCTTGGTTCTCTATGAAGAGCACCTATTTCGCAGCGGCGCCAATTTGTTCGTCATCAACGAGCGCGTCTTTCTCTCGAACATGATCTTTTCGGTCTTCTTTTTGGCGACGACATTGGGCGCGTATCGATGAAGCGGCGCGCTTTTCTTGCCGCGGCGACCGCGACGGCCGCGACGACTGCGCGCGCGCCCGCGCAGATCGTTCCGGCTCAACCGATCAATCAGCTCAACAATTTTCTTCCCCAGCTGACGATCGCCGTCAACGTGACGCTCTCGGGTGCCTTGGCGAAATACGGCAACGAAGTCGTCAAAGGCGTGCAAGCCGCCGTCGACGAGCAGAATCGTTTCCATGCCCCGATCGGCAACGTGTGGGGTTTGAAACCGTTGGACGATCGAAACGACGGCGGACTCGCCGCCTCGAATGCCAACGTCGCGGCGGCCGACTCGACCGTCGTCGGCGTGGTTGGGAATTTAACGGCCGCGATGACGCTGGCGGCGCTCTCCCGATACGCCAATATGGGCTTTGCGCTGATCGTCCCGACCGTCACGGCCGACGCCGTTACCGGGCGCGGGTACCACAACGTCTACCGGCTGCCGGCAAAAGACAGCACGGCCGGCCGCCTTTTCGCCGGATCGGCCCTCGACGGAAAGCGGGGCGTTTCGACCGTTGCGGTCGCCTTCGACGGCGACTACGGCTACGACGTCGCGCGCGGCTTCGTCGCCGAGGCCCGAAACGGGCATCACTCCTCGGAACTGCTGCTTTTTCCGCTGGACAAGACCGATCCCGCGCAAGCCGCGCGAACGATCTTCGACCGCGCCCCGGGCTACGTTTTCCTCAGCGGCAAGACCGCCGAAATGGGGCCGATCGCGCTCGCGCTTCGGCTGGCCGGATACACCGGCGACTTCGGCGCGTCGGACGGCTTCTACAACAGCGACACGATCGCGACCTACGCAACGACGCTCGACGGCGCCTACGTCGCCTCACCGATGCCGCCGCTCGATCGCGTTACGAGCGCCGTGCAGCTCGTCGCAGATTTTCAGCGTGAGGTGACGCAGATCACGGCGTTCTCCGCGTTCGGTTACGCCGCCGGACAGCTGATCATCGCCGCCTCGCAGCGTGGAGGTGCCACGACGAAGACCTCGCTTCTAACGTCTTTACAGCACGGCGGTACGTTTACGGCGCTCGTCGGACAGTTCGCCTTCAACATCAGCGGCGATCCGCTCATTCCGAACATCTATCTCTACACCGTCGGCAAGGACGGATTCAAGTACGCCCGTCCCGCCGTACGGACGGGCTTTGTATTGTAACGCCGTTCATTCCAACCTTTTCGCTCGTACGCCAAGCGTCAGCGGACGAATTCGTCTTCGGGGACGACGCGCAAGCGATGGGGAGGTGCGACTCGCTCCTTCAGCTTTTCGTCGCTATCCTCGATCGCCAGCACGAAGCGCAGACGCCAGGAGCCCAGCGCAAGCGTAAAGTTCGTTCCAATGATCTCCACGATTATGCCTCCACTCGCTGCCAGCGCCA
>DASXFZ010000028.1 GCA_036489315.1 Candidatus Cybelea sp. | reverse complement strand
CCAGACGGGTCTGCTCGAGCGCACCTCGGACGCGATTCGGTTGACGCGCCGAGGCCGCTTTCTTGCCAACGACGTCTGCGGAGCCTTCATATCATTCGAGTAGTCAAAAACAACCTGTCGGAAACCATCCTACGCATCGCCTTCATCATCGTGTTCGGCGTGACGGGTTTCTTATTGGGGCGCGAAGCGTACTTCAGCCTCTTCTCGCCGCATTTCGCCAGCGAAACCTGGCAGCTGATTTTCTTGATCGGCTCGCCGGTCGTAGGCGCGATCCTCGGCGCGCTGCTCGCACCGGCGGCGCAAGCGCTTTTCGAGGGCCAGCTCACTCAGGCTGAAGGCGCGATCGAGCGCTTGACGCCGGCGGAGATCGCCGGGGGCGCGGTCGGTCTGGTCGTCGGCCTGCTCGTCGCGTTTCTGATCAAGGGAATCGTCTTCGAACTGATCTCCGACGTTGGACGTTCGGGCACGTACATCGCGATCGTCCTCTACCTCTTCATGGCGACCTTTGCCGCGTACCTCGGTGCGAGAATCGGCGCGAAGACGAAGATCGTACCGCTGCCGCACGGAGCCGGCGGCGGCGGCAGCACAACGTCGAAGCTCGTCGACACATCGGCGATCGTCGATGGGCGCATCGTCGACATCGTCGAGAGTGGATTTTTGGATGGTGCGCTGGTCGTGCCTCGCTTCGTGCTGCGCGAGCTGCAGTCGATCGCCGATTCGGTCGATCCGCTCAAGCGCACGCGCGGCCGCCGCGGCTTCGACGTACTCAGCCGCCTGCAAGAGCTGACGACCTTCGAGATTACCGAGCGCGATTACGACGACATGCCGATGGGGAACGTCGACGCTCGTCTCGTTCGCCTCGCGCAGGAGCTCGGCGCAAAACTCGTTACCAACGACTACAATCTCAATCGCGTCGCGCACGTCGAAGGCGTCGCGGTCCTCAACGTCAACGAGCTCGCGAACGCCGTCAAACCGGTCGTGCTGCCGGGTGAAGAGCTGCACGTCGCGGTCATCCGCGAAGGCAAGGAAGGGCATCAAGGCATCGGCTATCTCGAAGACGGAACGATGATCGTGGTCGAGCACGGCCGGCGTTTGATCGGAGAAGAGATCGACGTTATCGTGACCAGCGTCCTGCAGACGGTCGCCGGCCGCATGATTTTCGCCCGTCCGAAGCGCGAAGGCGTCGCCTCTTGAGGTGGGGCGCCGCGATCGTCGCGGCGGGAAGCGGCAGGCGCCTGGGCCGGCCGAAGCAATTCATCGAACTTGCCGGACTGCCGATGGTCGGCTGGTCGATCCAAACGTTTGCCGCGATGCCGGAGATCTGCGAGCTCGTGATTGCGACCGAACCTGAATCGATCGAACCGATGCGCGCGCTCGTGCGCCGCCTGGCCGCCAATCTTACGCACAGGGTGGTCGCCGGCGGCGCGACGAGGCAGGAGAGCGCCCGCGAATGCATCGTCGCGCTGAGCGAAGATTGCGAGGCGGCCTTCATCCACGACGGCGCGCGCCCGCTCGTCACACAAGCCGACGTTCGCGGCGGCATGCGCGAAACACGTCGCGGCCGGGGCGCGCTCCTGGCCGAACCCCTCGTCGATACGATCAAGCGCGTCGACCCCGATACGCAGATCGTCGACGGAACGCTCGAGCGCAGCGAGCTTTGGGCCGCGCAGACGCCGCAGTTCGGCTGGGCGGCGGATCTGCGCGCCGCGCACGAACGCGCGCGAATGGACGGCACCGCAGTGACCGACGATGCGGCGCTGCTCGAGCGCATCGGCGTCGAGGTCGTCGTCATTCCGTCGAGCGGCGAGAATTTCAAGGTGACGCTTCCGGCGGACGTCGACCGCGCCGACGTGATTCTCCGGCGCCGTCCGCGAACGCTCGCCGCGGGATGACGCGCGTCGGTCACGGTTTCGACGCGCACCCGCTGGTCGAAGGGCGGCGCTTGGTACTCGGAGGTGTCGACGTACCCTTCGAACGCGGTGCGCTCGGGCATTCGGACGCCGACGCGCTGGCGCACGCGATCGCCGATGCGCTGCTCGGCGCCGCGGGATTGAGCGATCTCGGCTCGCGCTTCCCGGCCAACGATCTCCGCTGGAAGGATGCGAACTCGATGGAACTGCTCGCGCAGTGCGCGGCGGCGGTGCGCGAAGCGGGCTATGCGATCGTCAACGTCGACGCGACGATCGTCGTCGACCGGCCCAGGCTCGCGCCCTTCATCGAGCAGATGCGTGAAAGTGTCGCAGCGCGTCTGGAACTCGAGGCTTCGCGCGTCGGGATTAAGGCAAAGAGCAGCGAGGGGCTGGGATTTACGGGCGACGGCAGCGGCATTGCCGTTCATGCCGTCGCGCTGATCGAGGGCCTCGACGCCCTCGGCTTTCCCTCGCGCTAGATTCTGTGTCCGCCGGAATCTAGCGCGAACCCATTTGTTGACGGGCCGGGTTAAACTGTTCGCACATGGACGAGCCCTTCGAGACCATTGCTGCCGACCTGCAGGCGCCGATCGAACGCGATCCGGCCGCTCGCGGCTGGCTCGACGTGGTGCTCTCGTACCCCGGCTTTCACGCGCTGCTCGCGCACCGGCTCAATCACGCGCTCTATCGGGCTGGAATTCCGATCCTGCCGCGCTTCTTGGCGAACATCTCGCGCTTTCTGACCGGCGTCGAGATCCATCCGGCTGCGGAGATCGGTAAGGGCGTGTTCATCGACCACGGCATGGGCGTCGTCATCGGCGAGACCGCGCAAGTCGGCGACGACTGCACGATCTATCAAGGCGTCACGCTCGGCGGAACGAGCCTCTCGCGCGGCAAGCGCCATCCGACGCTCGGCCGTAACGTCACCGTCGGCGTGAACGCTACCGTGCTCGGCGCGATCGTGCTCGGCGACAATGCGAAGGTCGGCGGCGGCTCGGTCGTCGTCAAAGACGTGCCCGCCAACGCGACGGTTGTCGGCGTACCGGCGCGCGTCGTGGCGCAGGATGGCAAGCCGGTGCGCGTCGTCTCCACCAGGCCGCAAGTCGAGATGCCCGATCCTACGGCGGACGCGATCGTCCGATTAGCGCGACGCGTGGAGCAGTTGGAACGGCGGCTTACCGACGTCGAGCAGGGCGAAGCGGCCGAAGAATCCTGGAGCTGGGTCATTTAGCCTTTGAAGTTGTACAACACTCGCACCCGCTCGGTCGAGGCGTTCGAGCCGTTGCGTCCGGGCGAAGTGCGCGTCTACGTCTGCGGGCTCACGCCATCGGCGCAGGCGCATCTCGGGCACGCGCGCTCCTTTTTGTTCTTCGACGTGCTGCGGCGCTATCTCGCGCATCGCGGTTACCGCGTGACGTACGTGCAGAACGTCACCGACATCGACGACCGCAGCATCAACGCCGCCAAGGAGACCGGCGGCGACTACCACGCGATCGTCGAAGGCTTCTACGCCGAGTTCAAAGACTCGATGCGCAAGCTCGGCGTGCTCGAGTACGATCACGAGCCGTACGCGACGCTCTTCATCGAGCCGATCCAGGAGATGATTCGCAAGCTCATCGAGCTGGGACACGCATACGTCGCGCGCGACGGCATCTACTATCGCGTTGCTACCTTCGCCAATTACGGAAAGCTCTCGAATCGAAACGTCGCCGACCTCGAGGCGGGCGCGCGCATCGAGGTCGACGAGCACAAAGAGGATCCGCTCGATTTCGCGCTTTGGAAGTTCGCCAAACCGGGCGAACCGCGCTGGGCTTTCGAGCCGTACCGCGAGGGCCGTCCCGGCTGGCACATCGAGTGTTCGGCGATGTCGCGCGAGCTGCTCGACCCCGAAGGGACGGGCTTCGACATTCACGGCGGCGGCGCCGATCTGATCTTCCCGCACCACGAAAACGAGATCGCGCAGAGCGAGCCGCTAATGGCGCATCCGCCGATGGCGAACTTCTGGGTGCACGGCGGCCTGCTGCTCTTCGATAGCCGCAAGATGTCGAAGTCGCTGGGGAACTTCGAACCGCTGGTCGATATGCTGCGCCGTCACGATCCGCAGGCGGTGCGTTGGCTCTTTCTGCAGACCGGTTATCGGAAGGTGATGAACTTCACCGAAGATTCGATCGCGGCCGCCTCACTTGGGCTCGAGCGGGTCAAGACGGCCTACCGGCTCTTGGCGACGCGTCGTGAAGAGCGGCCGGGGCGGCTTTCGGAATTCGACGCGGCGATGGAAGCCGCACTCGACGACGACATGAACACCGCCGCGGCGCTCGCGGTGCTCTTCGAGTTCGTCGGCAACTTGCCCGACCCCGACACCGACCCGCAGGCAGCGGCCGACGCATTCGGCCGCCTGAACTACTGGTTAAGGATCCTCGGCATCGAGCCCAACGAGTCATGGCTCGCCGAGCCGGTCCTCGAGCTCGAAGCCGACTTCGCCGACCGTCTGCAGCGTGCGCTCGCGGACGCCCGTCTGGGTGACGGCGCCGTCGACCTCGCACGGCTGCCCCCGCCCGACGCGATCGAGCGCGTCATCGCGTTGCGCGCGCAGGCTCGGAACGACAAGGATTGGGCGACCTCCGACCGCCTGCGCGACGCGCTGGCGGCCTGCGGCATCGAACTCAAGGATTCGAAAGAAGGTACGAGCTGGACCGTCGCCGGCTGAACCAGCGTCGCCGTCCGGAGCTGGATTTCGACGACCTGATCTACGGGATCCACGCGATCGCTGAAGCCCTGCTTGGGGGCGAGCGCCTGCGCGTCATCCACGTCTTGGCCGACCGCAAGAAAGACGCCGCTCTGCGTTCGCTCCTCGCGCAGGCGAAAGAGCGCGACGTCCCCGTCCGTTTCGAGCAGCGCGGCTTCTTCGAGCGGGTGCCGTTGCGGGCTCACCAGGGTGTCCTGGCCGTGGCCCCGCCCTTCCCGTACCGCACGCTGGATGAGTTGCTCGCGGCCCCCTCTGCGGGCGGCGCACGGCTTTTCGTGGTGCTCGACCATCTGACCGACCCGCACAACGTCGGTGCGATCGTGCGCACCGCCGAGGCGGCCGGAGCCGGCGGGCTGATCCTGCCCGAGCGCCGCTCCGCCGGAATCAACGCCACGGTGCGGAAGGCCGCTTCCGGCGCCGCCGCCCACCTGCCGATCGCCCGCGTTTCCAACGTCTCCGAGGCGATTCGAACCCTCAAAAAAGCCCATATTTGGGTCGCCGGCGCGGACGCCGGCCCTGAGGCGACCCTTCTCTGGGAGGCAGATCTCAACCGCGACCTGGCGCTGGTTCTGGGCAGCGAGGGCAGCGGTTTAGCCCAGCTAGTCCGGCGCGAGTGCGACTTCCTGTTGCGAATTCCGATGCGAGGTAGGGTCGGCTCGCTTAATGCTTCGGTCGCGGCTGCCGTTGTTATATATGAGGCCCTTCGTCAGCGCGAATGCTCGCTTCGTCCTTGACGAGAGAGGGGGAACCTCCTATATACTAAGCGACGACGTGCCGTGCCAGATGGGCTCCGGCCCACGCATGCGGCTCGTCTACCCCACGAGGCAAGACAAGAACTATGGCAATGACCCATCCAGCGGCGGATGGAGTTGAGTACCAACAGCGGGTCGACGAAGACCTGGTGGCCATCGCGAAGACCGGGGACAACCTGGCGATGGAATACCTGCTCAACAAGTACAAAAACTTCGTTCGCATTAAAGCGAAAAGTTATTTTCTCATTGGCGCCGATCGGGAGGATATCATCCAGGAAGGCATGATCGGTCTTTACAAGGCCGTGCGCGACTTCAAGGCCGATAAGCTCTCTAGCTTCCGCGCGTTTGCCGAACTCTGCATCACGCGGCAAATCATCACGGCGATCAAGACCGCGACGCGCCAGAAGCACATCCCGCTCAATCAGTACATCTCGCTGAACAAGCCGATCTACGACGAGGATAGCGAGCGTACGCTTCTCGACGTCATGGCGTCGCAGAAGACCTCCGATCCCGAAGAACTGGTCGTCACGCAGGAAGTCTCCGACGATATCCGCCAGCGCATCCGCCAGAATCTCTCGGAGCTGGAGTCTCAAGTTCTGGAATCATATTTAGAAGGTAAGAGCTACCAAGAGATGGCGCGCGATCTGGGCCGGCACGTCAAGTCGATCGACAACGCCCTGCAGCGTGTGAAACGGAAGATCGAAAAGAACCTCGCAGAGTTCGAGTTCCAGTAGCGAAAACGCCGGCGACACGATGCCGCCGGCGGCAGCTAATGCGGCTGCAGCACTCCAAAGATGTTGCCGTCAAGGTCTTTGAAGTACGCGAGCAGTCCGACACCGGGGATGTCGTGCTTGTCGAAGGCGATCGTGCCGCCTTTGCCGACGATCGCGTCGAGCGTTTGATCGAGCGACTCGACGGCGATCGTGCAGACGTAACCGTTTACCGCGGCATCCGAAGCCGGGGCGGCGCCTTGGCGGGGCACGATGCCGCCGTCGATACCCGGCCCCTCGCCGGTCGAGACGAGCCAATAGTCCATCGGGCCGTCCCACTTGGCGATCTTCCAGCCGAAGACGTCGGTGTAGAACTTAGCCGCGGCTTGAGGATCCGCGGAATGAATTTCGAAGTGAAGAACTCGAGCCATTGAACCCAACTTTCAGCGCGTTGCAATCTGGAGCCGACGGCCGGATTCGAACCGGCGAGCGCTTTCGCGGCCACATTACAAGTGTGGTGCCGTCAACCACTTGGCTACGTCGGCAAATAGCAGGCTCCACTTGTACCGGAGCCGCCGGCAAAACCTGCCGGCACAAGGAAGATACGCGTTTTCGCCGTTGAACGGGCGCGCTATGCTCCACCACGTCGACATTCACGTTCGCAATCTCGATGCGGCCCGCGCGCTCTTCGACGGACTCGCCGATGCAATCGGCTATCGTCCGCTCGCAAACGACCCGGATTTTGCGGGCTATGAAACGATCGCGGGCGGTCGTCCGAGATTCGGTCTCATTCTCGATCCGGCGCACCGTGCCGGGTCGATGAGGGTCGCATTCGCGGTCAAAACGCGGGCAGAGGTCGACGCGGCGGCTCGCGTTGCCGCACGGCACGGTGCGCGCGCGATCGAAGGGCCGGGCTTGCATCCGGAATACGGCGACTACTATGCGGTCTTTTTCGAAGACGCCGACGGCAACCGGTTCGAAATCACGACCGGCGGAGCAGCGGGCGCTTAGCAGGATGTTTTGCGAGCGGCGGCGCGAACAGGACCGCAGCGACTCGCTCTATGTGGAGATCAAGATGAAAACGTTCGCGGCCGTTTTGCTTCTCGTTACGCTCGGTGCAGCCGGTGCCGGCGGAAGTGTGACCGTAAATCCTTCGAGTATCGGCTTCAAAGAGGCGATTGCGGCTTGCCCATCGGGAACGCTCGCTGCGCTGACGCTCACTCTGGGGCACTTGCGGATCGCCGAAGCTTCGGGCGTCGACTCCGATATCGACGACGCCAACCCGAGCGCGCAATCGG
Organism: Candidatus Cybelea sp.; assembly: GCA_036489315.1. NCBI lineage: Bacteria > Bacillati > Vulcanimicrobiota > Vulcanimicrobiia > Vulcanimicrobiales > Vulcanimicrobiaceae > Candidatus Cybelea > Candidatus Cybelea sp. The sequence goes on along the minus strand of DASXFZ010000028.1, from coordinate 279 downwards.
TCATGCTTTCAAAAGGCTCGCAGAGCGCGACGGTCAAGGTCAACGCCGCAAAGAATAGCGTTGCCGCGAAACACGTTAGCCTGCAATCGAGTGGACGGGTCGCCTGCGTAGCGCCCGACTAAGAAGGTTCTTAGCCTAGTGTAGTGAGTTAGAAGTTCGTTCGCAAACCTTTACCACTTTATCCAGGATCATGTCGGCGGTAGCGGTCCACACGAACGGTTTGGGGTTCTTGTTACGTTGTCGGACGTAGGCGGGGATTTCCCGCTCGAGTTGCGCCAC
>DASXFZ010000027.1 GCA_036489315.1 Candidatus Cybelea sp. | reverse complement strand
GGGTTATGCCAAATTCTCATCTTTGGGCCGCCTTTTGCCCGAATACTTCGTTGCTCTTCGCTCGCAAAGCGCTGCTTTTGTCGCTCATCGCGCCTCGTCTTCGAACAAAATTCGGCGCCAAATCTGAAAATGGGCATAACCCGACAGGCTCCTAGCGACCGTCTTTTTCGTCGTGAGGCGGGGCGCATGGTGGCGGCGCTGACGCGCCTCTTCGGTCTTCACAATTTGGGATTGGCAGAAGACGTCGTTCAGGACGCCTTCTGCCGCGCGCTCGAGGTCTGGAAGCTTCGCGGGATACCGGAAAATCCGTCGGCGTGGCTGATGACGACGGCGAAGAATCGCGCGCTCGATCTTCTGCGGCGAGAACGAACGGCTCGAACCTTCGCACCGGACCTCGGCCGTCTGCTCGAAACGGAGTGGACGCTGGCCCCGGCAGTCGACGAGGTCTTCGACCCGGTCGGCATCGCCGACGACGAATTACGAGTGATCTTCTCGTGCTGCCGGCGCGAGCTTCCCGAAGCCGCGCAGGTGATGCTCGTGCTCGCGCTCGCCGGCGGATTCGGACCGAGCGAAATCGCGAGCGCGTTCATGAGCACGCACGCCGCCGTGCAGAAGCGGTTGACGCGTGCAAAGCAGCGCCTCGCAAGTTCCGGCGCGCTCTTCGACATCGCCGATCGTGCGGACTTTGCCGCGCGGCTGCCGGCGGTGCAGCGCGCGCTCTATCTGATCTTTAGCGAAGGCTATCACGGATCGTCAACGCAGGTCGTGCGCGCCGAGCTCTGCCGCGAGGCCATCCGTTTGGTGCGCCTGCTCGCCGCGCATCCGCTTGGCGCGACGCCGGCAACCCACGCGCTCTGCGCCTTGATGTATCTCGATGGCGCGCGGCTGCCGGCACGGCTCGATGCATCCGGCAATCTCAACTCCCTCTGGGAACAGGATCGGTCCCGCTGGGATGCCGCGATGATCGCCGAGGGGAAGGCCTGGCTCGAACGCTCTGCGACGGGCTGCGCGATTAGCCGCTTTCACGTTGAGGCCGCGATTGCGGCCTCGCACGCGCGTGCGCCGACCTTCGAAGCGACCGATTGGGAGGAGATCGTTTCGCTCTACGATACGCTGATGACGATCGCACCATCGCCGGTCGTCGCGCTAAATCGCGCGATCGGTCTCGCACAGCGCAGCGGTCCGCACCGCGGCCTTGAGGCGATCGAAGCGATCGCAATGCGCGAACGGCTCGAAGAGTATCCGTTCTATCACGCGGCTCGCGGCGAGCTCGAGCTGCGATGCAGCAACGCTGCAAGCGCTCGCCGCCATTTCGAAGCCGCGCTCGCACTGGCTCGAAACAAGGAGGAGCGCCGCTTCCTAGAAAAGCGCGTTGCTGCATGTATTTAACCCTCAAGCTCGTCCACATCGCCGGAGTCGTCCTCTTTCTCGGCAACATCACGGTGGGCGTGTTTTGGAAGCAATTCGCCGATAGGACTCGCAACGCAATCGTCATGGCGACGACCGTCGACGGCATCATCGCCGCCGATCGTTTCTTCACGATTCCGGGGATTCTGCTGTTGCTTATCGGCGGTTTCGGCGCCGCCGCCGTGGGCGGCATTCCGATTCTCTCGACGGGATGGCTCTTGTGGGGGCTCGTCGCCTTTTTTCTTTCCGGTGTCGCGTTCGGGCCGCTCTCGCGCACACAGCGTCAGCTCTCACGGGCTGCGCACGGCGGGAACTTCGAAGAATACGATCGGCTCTCGAAAAACTGGAACGTTTGGGGCACGATCGCCCTGCTATTCCCGGTCATCGCCTTCGTTCTGATGATTCTCAAACCGTCACTGCCCGCATTTTAATCAGGGTCGGCCTCCGCCGGCGAAATTATAAAGAAAGTCTGAAGTTTAGGCTTTCTTCAGAAGTTGCCGGTATCGTGATCGCAACGACCCGTAGTAAACGGAGGTTCCCGATGCCCAACGCATCCCACCGCCCGGACCGGCGGTCGTTTCTCGAAGGTCTCGTCCTCCTACCGGCGCTCGCCGCGACGCTGAGCGGAGTCGCCGCAGCCGATTCGTCGAAGGCCAGCAAGAGCGCGATGCACTATCAATCGTCGCCGAACGGCTCGATGCAATGCGCGGGATGCAAGTTCTTCATTCCCGGCAGCGACGCGAAATCGGACGGCACGTGCCAGGTGGTCGACGGGGCGATTTCTCCAACGGGCTACTGCATGGCATATTCGGCGAAATAAGCTTCAGAGTTTTTTAACTCATAAGCATTAACGTGTGGCGAACAACTCCACTTCCGACTAGAATTTTGAGGTGCATTGATGTTCAACACACGAGCGGGCGCCGCGCGATTCGTTTTAGCCGCGCTCGCGGCAACGCTCGTCGTCAGCGCTTGCGGACACAACTATAACGTAGCGCCGGCTACGGGCCAGACGTCAGCTTCGCAAGTACGCAATGCCGTTGACGACGTTTCGCCCGATTCGAGTTCGGTACTCAAATCTTTGAAAAAACAGGTCGTGATCGGTTCGCTCGTCGATCCGGTCAACGGTGCCGGCAATCCCTACGGCCTGACGGTCGCTCCAGTCAGCAGCGGTGACTTTACCAAGGGCGATTTGGTCGTCTGCAATTTCAACGCCAAGTCGAACGTCCAAGGCACGGGAAGATCGATCGTCGCGATTCATCCTAAGCCGGGTTCCAAGCCGATGCACGTTTCGTCGATTCCCTCGTTGAAGGGCTGCGACGCGCTCGCGCTAGGCGGCAACGACACGATCTGGGCGGCGGCAATGGTCGCCAACGATAACCCGATCATCGACACGATGGGCGACCTGATCCAAAACATCAAAGGCAAGCCGTTCAAACAGCCTTGGGGGCAGATCTTCGCCACGCCGAAGACGGGCTCGGCGGCCTTTTACGCCACCAACGCGGGAACGGGAACGGTCGTCCGCATCAACCTCGGCTCCAAGTTCACCTATGACATCGTCGGCTCGGGATTCCCCGTGAACCACGGCAAGCCGGGAACCGCGCTCGCGCCGTCGGGGCTCGCGTACGATGCGAGCAACGATACGCTGTATTTTGTGGACGGGCAGAACAACACGCTCGTGGCGTTCAAGAACGTCTCCTCGATTCCCGACGGCGGCATCAAGGCGATGGACAACGGCATGAAGTTCAGCGGGCCAAACGCTAAGGACGCGCGGATCGTCTACTCGGGCCAGCCGCTCAACGGCCCGATCAGCACCGCGCTTCTGCCCAACGGCAGCATCGTCGCCGGCAACACGCTGGATCCGGACGGCAAGAATCTCATGATCGAGATCTCGCCCGCCGGCAAGCTGCTCGACGTTCGCAACGTCGATAAAGGTGCAGCGGGTGCGCTCTTCGGCATGGTTGCCACGGGTACGCCGGCGGATACGAAAATCTGGTTCAACGACGACAACGACAACAATCTGCAGGTACTCGAACGGTAAGAGGCCGCGATGCGATTCACTCGCATCGAAAGCGAAGGGCGGGCGGCATACGCCGTCCGCCCTTCACAATTTCTTTGCTGAAGCTTTACGTCTTCGGCTGGTGGACCGAGTCCTTAATCAGCTTCAGTTCGACCAGATCGTTGCTGTACACGCTGCGCATCGGGAGGTGCGTTCGGGTGTCGCTGACCACGAGTGGCACCTTGTACGTCGGGTCGTAGGCGATGCTCTGCTTCGAGCTTGCCTTGAGGTAGCGCGAGCCCTGCTGTTCCAAAATCCCGGTGGACGAGAGGGAGATGGCGCCGTGCGCCTTCGGGATCGGCCCCTTACCGTGCAGAGTATAGGTGCATTTCCAGGTCGTCAGCGCGTTCGCGACGCCTGAGGCGCCGGGAAGCAGCGCGGCTTTGACCTCGTAGATCTGCTGCCAGCTCGATGTGCCGGCAGCATTGAGCTCTTTGAAGAACGCGCGGCCGAGCAGGGGAAAGAGGGTTAGCTGGATCGGCGACAGCGCGTACGGACGTTCGGTACACGCGACGGTTCCGTTCGCATGGACCTCGCAGGTGTTCGTGGCCCGCGGCCGCGCCGTGTTCCACCAGTTATCCGTGCCGCTGACCATCAAACCGCCATCGGCGGCCTTCCAAAAGCTCACGGTCGTCGTTCCGGTTCCGTTTCCGGAGCTCGCGACCTTGGTGTTGTAACCGAATTCATAAACGAGATGCCGCACCGCCGTACCCGCGGGGGGAGACTGTCCGGTAAGCGCGACGAGCGCTGCGAGCAGCAGACCGATGGCCTTCATAATAGTTTACCTCCGGGCGCGTAGCCGTTACTTACCTGCTTTATCCTAAACCGGACTCCCATAGACCTCTAATGAAGACTGCACGAGCGCGATTCGTTATCAGCACACGCTTTCGCGCTCGGCAGTCCGCTTCAAACTCGGAGGTCTTGTCTACAAAGAACTATCTACATCTTGACGTGGGCGATCGTAATCATCGTCTTGCCGCCCGAGGTCGTCAGGGTTATCGAGGTCTGGCCTTTGCCCGGATCGCCGATCGTAAAGACGGCGCTCTGAATGGGCGAGGTTATGTGCGACTTTTCCGAGCCGGCCGGCATGTTCTGCTGATACCACTGATAGACTTTGTCGAACGAATCGTCGGTTGCCAGGACCTTGCCCGCGGCGCTCTGACCCATATTGCTGCTGCTGCCGGAGGCTTGGGTCTCCGCGCCGGGATACGAGGGGGGTTCGCTGCCGGCCGCGGCGCTGTTGTCGGAGGTGGCCGGCGAACTGGCGGCGGACGCGCTTGCGCCCGACATATCGGAGGCGCTGGTCGCGGCCGCGTTGGTGGTATCCGAGGCGCTGGTAGCCGAGGCGCTCGAGGATTGGTCGGAGCTGTTCGAAGATTTGCTGTTGCACGCCGTAACGCTGAGCATCGCGGCGATCAATACGAGCGACAGGCTGAGAAAACGCATACGAGTTCTCCTCAATGGACGCAACGGTTGGGTCGTCCGCCGCCTTCGGGCGGACGCTTGGTACGGGGACTATAGCAGGGGCCGAGCAAGCTTTCCTGCCCGGCCTGCGTCCTGCCGTCCCAGGCCGTACCTACGGTTCCGAGCTCGAACTCGAGGTCGAGTTGCTTTTCTGTTGTACGCCGCCATTCGCCGGTTGTGTGACCGTCGTGGTGTTAGTCGTCGTCGTCACGTTCCACGGATGCCAATAGAACATCACGAAGAGTAGCGCGGCTACGACGACAATCACGCCGATCACCCAGGCGATCGGTCCAGCCGGGCTTCCGTTGACCACTACCGTTCGTTCATCCGCCATGCTTCATACCTCGAAGCGCCTTCTTCCCAATAGATCCTCAACTCTAACGACAGACGGCGGCAATTGCAGAT